>CAJLYL010000005.1 GCA_905210855.1 uncultured Clostridia bacterium | reverse complement strand
GGCAGCCACAAGCGGCAAAATAATTACATATGACGGCGAGCCGATATCCGCTGTTTTTCACTCCACAAGCTCGGGCAATACCGAAAATTCCGAGGACGTGTGGGAGAAGCCTGTGCCGTACCTCAAGAGCGTGAGCAGCAATTTTGATTCCGACAGCCCAAAATACGAATCGCAAAAGAGATATTCGTGGGACGAATTTAAAAAAATCATCGAAGCCGCCGACGGGACGGTTAATTTTGACCTCGGAATCGGCAAAGCGGAGACATCGCGCGGCGGTGCGATAAAGAAGATATCCATAGGCGGAGTGGATTTTAAGGGGACGAAGATTAGAGAGCTGTTTTCGCTGAACAGCGCCAATTTTACCGTGGATGTGATTGACGGCGAGGTGATATTCAACGTACACGGCTACGGACATGGAGTGGGTATGAGCCAGTACGGCGCAAATTTCATGGCGAAATCGGGCAAGAAATTTGATGAGATAATAAAGCATTATTACACCGGAGTGAAGATAACGGACGAATAATAAATCCTCGTTTTGACAACAATAAGCACAGATGTCATATAACGGGGGTTTATAATATGGATAGAATGAACGGAAAGCTAAAATTCAAGAAAGAACCGACAAAATTTCGCGACACCTTTTTGTTTGTGCTTATATTTTTGCTCTGCGCCGCGACGGTGGTTACAATTCAGCTCAAATCCAAAAGAGACGCAAGCACCGCGGACACGGTGAGCAGCGCGGAGAGGACGGAGCAAAGCGACGACGCAGCATTTGCGGCGGATGAGCCGCTTGACGAGGCAAATGCCGATGCGGCGGACGGGGCGGTTTTCGGAAACGGCGGCGCAGCCGATGAAGCAATCGGCACAGACCCGGCAGGGGAGGCAGACGGAGCGGAAGACATATCCGCATCCGAGATTGAGCCGCCTGCTGCGGAGACGGCGCGGATATGGAATTTTGCCGCGCCTTGCGGCGGCGAGGTGATAAAAAAATTCTCCGACAGTGAGCTGCTCTACTCTGAGACCATGGAGGATTGGAGAATCCACCTCGGAGTGGATATCGCCGTGCCGATAGGCACAAAAATAACCGCCTGTGAAAGCGGAATTGCCGAGGAAATAAAGAATGATTCCGAGTACGGCAACACGGTTGTCATAAGGCATGACAACATCCTAACCAAGTATTCAAACCTGGCGTCGGAAAACCTGCCTGCCGTGGGCGATGAGATTAACAGGGGCGACGTCATCGGGGTGACGGGCGACAGCGCAGGCTCCGAAGTGCTTGACGAGCCGCATCTGCATTTTGCAATGTGCGAGGATAATATCTACATCGACCCGAGCAGATATATAAGATTTAAGCAACAATAATGAAAAAACGAAAGACCGCCGCACAGGGAGGAAAAATCTTTGTGCGGCGGTTGTTTTTTATTTGTTTTTCAGTAAATCGCGTATCTCGGTGAGGAGCTTTTCCTCATTTGAAATCTGTGGTGCTTCTTCCTTTTCTTCTTCCTCTTTATGTTTCATTCTGTCTTTTGTGTTGTTTACCAATTTGACAAAAAGGAAAACCGAAATTGCTATTATAAAGAAATCAACCACATTCTGAATAAAGTTGCCGTAGAGTATCTGTGCGGATTCGTCCGCGCCGAGTGTGATTTTGAGATTCTTAAAATCCATGCCCGATGTGATGTAGCCGAAAATCGGCATTATTATGTCATTGACGAGTGACGAGACGATTTTTCCGAATGCGCCGCCGATGATAACGCCGACAGCCATATCGACAACATTTCCCTTGAATGCAAATTTCTTAAATTCTTCCCACATTTGACAAAACTCCTTTTTCGTTTGTATTGAAAGTGAAGCGCTCACTTTATTATTTAATGTATGTATTCTATATTAAAAAAATTTGTTTGTCAATTCATTGCCTGAAAATTGATAAAAATTCTTTGTTAAACACATAATATACACGGTGATTATATTGTCAAAATTAATTATAAACGGCGGTCATCCGCTGACGGGAAATGTGAATATAAGCGGCTCAAAAAACGCCGCACTGCCGATTATGGCGTCGTGCCCCGCCGTAAGCGGAAAAGTGATACTGAAAAATATTCCTCATCTGTCCGATGTGGACGAAATGACGGCGCTGCTCAGGTGTTTCGGCTGCCGCGCGGCGTTTGACGGCGGCTCTCTTGTCATCTGCGCGGACGGGATAGACAATCTCATCTCTCCCTACGAGCTGGTGACGAAATTCCGCGCGTCTTTCCTTGTGTCGGGCGCGCTGCTCTCAAGGTTCGGCTATGTACGCATATCCTTGCCCGGCGGCTGCCGCATAGGCACTCGCCCGGTCGATCTGCACATAAAGGGCTTGTGTCTCATGGGTGCGGAGTCGCAGATGGGTCACGGATTCATGGAGTTTCGCGCAAAGCGGCTGCACGGAGCGAAAATCTATCTTGATTTTCCGTCCGTGGGAGCGACGGAGAACCTTATGACGGCGGCCTGCCTTGCCGAGGGCGTGACGGAGATAGAAAACGCGGCGACGGAGCCGGAGGTGACCGACCTTGCAAGCTTTCTCATAAAATGCGGCGCGCGCATTGACGGCGCGGGCACGGAGCACATAACGGTGAGCGGCGTGGACGGGCTGAGGGCGTGCAAATACAGCGTGATTCCCGACAGGATAGAGGCAGGCACCTTCATGGTTGCCGCAGCGTGTACCGGCGGCAATGTGAGCATAACGGGTGCGCTGTCCGAGCATCTCAATCCGATTACCGCAAAGCTGCGCGAGATGGGTGTGGAGGTGGATGAAAAAGACGGGGTCATCACCGTGGCAAAGAGCGGCGCGATAAAGGCGACCGACATCAAGACTCTGCCGCACCCGGGTTTCCCCACGGATATGCAGTCGGTTTTCTCGGCGCTCATGTGCTATGCCGAGGGAACGGGGATAATAACCGAGACTGTGTTTGAAAACAGATTTATGCACATGACAGAGCTTATGCGTATGCACGCAAGCATAAAAATTGACGGCAGGAGCGCCGTCATAGAAGGATGCGGCGCGCTTGACGGGGCAAGAGTGACAGCAACGGATCTGCGCGCCGGTGCGGCGCTTGCCATTGCCGGTATGGCGGCGTCGGGCACAACGCAGATAGAATCTGCCGAACTGATATACCGAGGATACGAGAATTTTGACAAAAAACTGCTGTCTCTCGGCGCTCAGATTGAGCTTGTGTAATTTTTAATGAATATTGTCTGTCTTTGCTTGACATTTGGGCGATTTTTATGTAAAATATATCTTATGTAGCTATGACTTGTTTTGCATAGCCGATTATGAATCGGAGGTATTTTTATGATTATAAAAGCGCCAAAGGGAACAATGGACGTTATTCCTGAGAATTCTTTTAAGTGGCAATTCATTGAAGATAAAATCAGAGAAATAACTAAGGAATTCGGCATATCGGAAATCCGCACACCTGTGTTTGAGCATACGGAACTTTTTCAACGCGGTGTGGGAGACACGACCGATGTGGTGGAAAAAGAGATGTACACTTTCAACGACAAGGGCGACCGCAGCATAACTCTGCGTCCGGAGGGCACTTCCGGTGCGGTGCGCCTGTTTATAGAGCACGGCTTGTTTAACAACCCGATGCCGATAAAGACATTTTATCTTACGAGCTGTTACAGATACGAAAAGCCGCAGGCAGGCAGACTGAGAGAGTTTCATCAGTTTGGTGTGGAGTACTTCGGCACACAGAGCCCGAGCGCTGACGCAGAGATGATGCAGCTGCCGATGCTTTTGTATCGCCGATTGGGTCTTAAGGGCCTTACGCTCAACATAAACAGCATAGGCTGCCCCAAGTGCAGAAAGGCGTATAACGAAAAGCTGCGCGAATATCTCGGCGCTCACTACGACGAGCTTTGCGACACCTGCAAGAGCAGATACGTGCGCAACCCGATGAGAATTCTCGACTGCAAGAGTCCTGTCTGCAAGGAGATCGCAAAGGGCGCGCCGCTGCTGATTGACAACATATGCGAGGAATGCGCCGCTCACTTTGAACAGGTGAAAATATATCTTGAATCGGTGGGCATGGACTATGAGATAGATCCGTACATAGTGCGCGGACTTGACTACTACACAAAGACCGTGTTTGAGATAACCGCGCAGAACAAGAATTCCAACAACACCATTTGCGGCGGCGGAAGATATGACGGGCTTGTGGAGGAGCTGGGCGGAAATCCGACTCCGGCTTGCGGCTTTGCCCTCGGCATGGAGCGGCTGCTGCTCACCATGGAGGAACAGGGGATAGAAATTCCCGATACAAGCAATGTAGAGATATTTGTCGGCAGCATGAGCGAGCAGAGCTCGCTGTTTGCGCACAGACTTGTGCAGGAGCTGCGCGGCATGGGCGTGAGCGCGGAGCGCGACCACATGGGCAGGAGCGTAAAAGCACAGCTTAAGTATGCCAACAAGATAAGAGCGGAGTATGTGATAGTGCTCGGCGACGACGAGATAGAGAGCGGCAGGGTGAAGCTCAAGAACATGGCTAAAGGCGAGGAAATCACCGTGGACGCAGCGGCAGAGGCAATTGCAAAGGAAATTAAATAAGATATAAATTATTCGGAGGAGAAACAAAATGTTTGAAACAATTGATGGAATAGAGCGCACGCACAAATGCGCGGCGCTGAGCAAACAAAACATAGGCGAAGATGTGGTACTCATGGGATTTACCAATTCCGTGAGAAACCTCGGCGGATTGATATTTATCAATCTGCGCGATGTGTCGGGCATAATTCAGTGCGTGTTCAGCACCGATGACGCGGCGATGTATGAAAAGGCGGCAAAGGTGCGTGACGAATATGTCGTAGCCGTGTGCGGAAAGGTTGCCGCAAGAGACGAGGCAGCTATAAACCCCAACATGGCGACGGGTGACATAGAGATTGTCGCTGCGGAACTGCGCATACTCTCCACAGCAAAGACGCCCCCGTTTTACATCGTGGAGAACAGTGACGTAAAGGAGGATTTGCGCCTTACATACAGATATCTCGATTTGCGCCGCCCGGATATGCAGCGCAGACTTATCATGAGGAGCAAGATTGCAAACATAGTGCGCAACTTCTTCACCGAAAACGATTTTTACGAGATAGAAACGCCGATACTCATGAAAAGCACTCCCGAGGGCGCAAGAGACTACCTTGTGCCGAGCCGTGTACACAACGGAAAATTCTATGCTCTGCCGCAGTCGCCGCAGATATACAAGCAGCTGCTTATGATATCCGGCATGGACAGATATTTTCAGATAGCGAAATGCTTCCGCGATGAGGATTTGCGCGCCGACAGGCAGCCGGAGTTCACGCAGATTGACGAGGAGTTGTCTTTTGTGAACATGGACGACATACTCTCGCTCAACGAACAGCTCATTGCGCGCATTTTCAAGGAGATTAAGGGCATAGAGATTAAAACTCCTTTCCTGCGTATGCCCTATGCCGAGGCTATGGACAGATTCGGCTCGGACAAGCCGGACACAAGATTCGGCCTGGAGATAAAGAACATATCCGACGCCGTTGCAAGCTGCGGATTCAAGGTATTTACCGACGCCATAGCAAACGGCGGTTCCGTAAGGGCGATTAACGCGAAGAACCTTGCGGACAAAATCTCGCGCAAGAACATTGACGCACTGCAGGAATTTACCAAGACATACAAGGCAAAGGGTCTTGCATGGATAAAGCTTAATGCGGACGGCGTGCAGTCGCCAATTGCCAAGTTCATGACCGACGACGAGATGAAAGCAATCCTTGCAAAAACCGAAGCGGAGGTTAACGATGTAATCTTCATTGTGGCGGACAAGGACAAGGTCGTGTTCGATTCGCTCGGCGCGCTCAGGATAGAGGTTGCAAAGCAGCACGGTCTCATAGACCCCGATAAGTACAATCTGCTTTGGGTAACCGAGTTTCCGCTGCTTGAATACAGCGAGGACGAGGGCAGATTCGTTGCCATGCACCACCCCTTCACCGCGCCCATGGACGAGGATTTGCAGTATCTGGACAGCGACCCCGGCAGGGTGAGAGCAAAGGCTTACGACATCATACTCAACGGTGTTGAGCTCGGCGGCGGCAGCATGAGAATATACAATACAGAGCTCCAGGAGAAGATGTTTGAGGTAATCGGTCTGTCTCAGGAGGACGCGTGGGCAAGATTCGGATTCCTGCTCAAGGCGTTTGAATACGGTGCGCCTCCGCACGGCGGCATGGCATACGGATTCGACAGAATGGTTATGCTGCTTGACGGCTGCGACTCCATAAGAGACGTTATGGCATTCCCGAAGGTGCAGAATGCATCGGAGCTGATGAGCGGCGCGCCGGACTATGTGGACGGAGCGCAGCTTAAGGAACTGGGAATTGAAATAGAAAAAACCGAAAAAGAAGATTAACGGTTTATTAACAAGTATGCAGTGCGGATATGGTAGAATAAACCTATCATATCGCACTGCGATTTTCGAAAGGATGGAAAGTATGATAGAAGTAAAAAATCTTACAAAGTCATACGGAAAGGGAAAGGCGCTCGACAATGTGTCGTTCATCGTGAACAAGGGTGAGATACTCGGCTTTCTCGGTCCGAATGGTGCCGGAAAATCCACCACGATGAACATCATCACAGGATATATTTCCGCAACTGAGGGCACGGTAACCATAGACGGCTTTGACAATGTGACAAACTCCATGGAGTGCAAAAAGACGGTCGGATATCTGCCCGAACAGCCTCCGCTGTATATGGACATGACGGTTGACGAATATCTTAACTTCGTGTGTGACATAAAAAAGGTCAAAGAGGACAGAGCGGCGCATATAGGCGGCATACTTAAACTTGTGGGCATCGAAGATGTGCACGGCAGACTTATAAAGAACCTGTCAAAAGGCTACAAGCAGAGGGTCGGCATTGCTCAGGCGCTCATCGGCAATCCCGAAATACTCATCCTTGACGAACCGACGGTCGGTCTTGACCCGAAACAGATTCTTGAAATAAGAAATGTTATAAAGGAACTTGGAAAAAACCGCACAATTATACTCAGCTCACACATATTGCCCGAGATAAGCGCAATTTGCGAAAGGGTTATCATCATAAACAAAGGCAAGATTGTTGCCGAGGATACGCCGGAAAATCTATCCAAGAAGCTTACCAACGACAATAAATTTGTCATCAGAGTAGCCGGAGCAAAACGCGACATAGAGTCCGCTCTCGGCACCGTGTCCGGAGTAATCAGCGTAGATTCGCTCGGGCAGAAAGAAAACGGCTCTTTTGACTACATAATAGAATCCGAAAAAGATGTCGATGTGAGGGCAAAGCTGTTTGAAGTGCTTGCAAAGCGCGATTTGCCGATACTCATGGTAAAGGCTGTTGACATGAGCCTTGAGGACATCTTCCTGCAGATAACCGAGAGTGACATAGTTCTGACGGACGATGCCGCAAACGACGAAAATGCAGAAAGTGCGGAAAGCACGGAAGAAACGGAAAAAGCGGAAGAAACGGAGACCGACGGCAACACGGACGGCGATTTGCCCGATGCCGCCGCAGATAACGACGCAGACGCGCCGAAAAATGACGACAAGGAGGGCGAAGAATAATGAAAGCTATATTCAAAAAAGAATTCAGATCATATTTTCTGTCGCCGCTCGGCTATGTGTTCATAGCGGTGTTTGCCATAGTTACGGCGCTGTTTTTCTTCATATACAACCTGGTGCAGGGTATAGGCGACACAAGCTATCTGTTCTCTAACATAACATTGCTTTTGGTGCTCATTATCCCCGTGCTCACCATGCGTTCCTTTGCTGAGGAGAAGAGCCGCAAGACGGATCAGCTGCTGCTGACCTGCCCCATAAGCGTAACTGACATAGTGCTCGGCAAGACGCTCGCGGCATACGCGGTATATGGCATGGCGCTTGCGCTCACGCTCATTTATCCGCTGATACTGAGCATCTACACCGACATTGCGTGGTCGGTCATGTTCTGCAATTATCTCGGATTTTTCCTCATGGGAGCGGTGTTTATCTCGATAGGAATATTCATCTCGTCCCTCACAGAGAATTTGCTGATATCGGCAGTGGCGTCGTTTGGAGCGCTGTTTGTTATCTATCTTATGGATTGGCTGTCAAGCTCGGTTAAGAACGCCGCGCTCGGAGCGGTCGTCAATGCAGTGTCCGTTACGGCGAGGTATTCTGATTTTGCAAGCGGCATAATCAATATTCCGCATCTGATATACTTTATCAGTGCAGCGGCGATATTCACCGTGCTTACGGCTGCCAATATCGATAAGAGACGCTGGGTTAAATAAGGAGGGGTTATGATGAAATCAAGAAAAAATTATATGGCTGCTGCCGGAGTTGTAACCTGCCTTATCATAGTTGCAATTATTATTGTAAATGTGCTTTTTTCGGCAATCGGCACTAAGGTAAATCTTAAAATCGACCTTACCAAGGACAAAGTGCTCTCATTCTCCGATACCACAAAAGAGACGCTTGCCAAACTGGACACTCCCGTCAATGTGTATTCTCTTGTTCCCGAAAGCGCTACGGGCGGAGTTGTGGATCAGATAAGAGAGATTATTGAAAAATACGCCAAGTCGTCATCAAACATTACATACAAGGTGATAGACACCGAGAAGAACCCCGAGTTTGCGCAGAAATACGCTGCGGCAGGGGAGCCCCTCAGTATGTATTCCATAATATTTGAGACAGACAAAAGATTCAAAGCGGTCAATCTGAGTGACGCACTCACTACTGACAGTTCGGGTCAGAGTGTGAAATCACTCAGCGCTGAGAGACTCTTTACAAGCGCTCTGCTGTACGTGACGAGCGATAAGACTGTGAAAATCGGTGTGTCGGAGGGTCACGGCGAAATGGCATCGGCAGATTATTTCAAAGCGGTTCTGAGTTCCGAGGGTTATGAGGTAGAGGCAATTAACCTCACAACATCGGATATCCCGTCCGACATGAACATGATTATCATCTCCACGCCGGAGAGAGATTTTGCCGCAGAGGAGATAGATAAACTTGATGCATTTCTTGACGGTGGCAATAGTTTGCAGGTTCTCATGCCCCCAACGGGTGTGTCTACTCCCAAACTTGATTCTTATCTTGCCGAGTGGGGTATAGAGTTCAAACCGGGCTTTATTGCAGAGACGGACAAGAACCACTATTATCAGAGCCAGGTATACCTCATTCCGAACATGGTTAAGAGTGATGTGACCGAGAGCCTGATGAACAGCAACATGATGATACTCTATCCCGGCTGCCGCGGCATAAAGACTAACACAAACCAGTATGTGACGGAACAGGTGCTCCTCGAAACGACAAATGACGCCATAACCAAGGCAAGCCTTGACGAGAGCGCGTCCGGCGAGATAACAGCCGGAGAGGGCGACACCGTGGAAAAATCCACGCTTGCATCAATCGTCACAAAGGATATGGGCGACGGCAAAAAGGCGAGAATATTTGTCTCCGGCGGCATAAACTTCATTCAGCAGTCGCTGCTTGAATCAAATTTTGCAAATAAGGATTTCTATCTCAACACGGTTGCCTCGCTTTGCGACAATGACACTAACATATATATCAGAGACAAAGACGTAAGCACGCCGTATATAACTATAACCGCGCTTTGGGGCATCATCTTCGGTGCGCTCACGGTTATCGTGATACCGCTTGCACTTCTGATATCAGGCTTAATCATATGGCTCAGGAGGAGACACCTATGATTAACAAAAAGACCATAATAATCCTTGCTGCGGCGGTGCTTGTGCTCGCCGCGGCAACGGCGGCGGTGTTTATGTGGACTCCGGCCGAGGATAAAGAGGAAGATAACCCGAGCGAGACAATCTACATCTGGCAGGGCAATGCGGACGATATGCAATCCATAGACGTAAATCTGCCCGACGACAGTTTCACGCTTGTGAAGGGCGATGAGGACAAATGGAGCATAAAGGGGCTTGAGGGCGCTGCCGTCAAGAACTACTCCATATCCATGCTCTCTTCCGACCTTGCCGCAATGACGGCGAAATCCATAGTGGAGGAAAACGCGGCCGACCTTGCAAAATACGGCTTGGCTGAGCCTGAGTACAGCATATCCGCAAGCTTTGCCGACGGCAGCAAAAAGACCTACTACGGCGGCGACAAGACCGCCATGGGTGACGGATATTACTTCCGCGATGCCGACAGCGACACTGTGTACACGATATATGCAAGCAAATTTGAATCGCTCTTTGCAAAAAAATCGAGCTACCGTGACATAACTCTGCTTAAAGTTGACAGTAATAAAATTATGTCAATCAGCATAGACCGTGCGGATGTCAAAATCAGCATAAAGAAGATGGAAAATCCCGAGACGGTGGAGGGGTATACGCTTGCCTCGTGGGAGATGACATCTCCCGTTGCCGGCACGGTTGACGATTCGCAGCTGAGCACAAATGTGCTTGAAAAGCTTACGTCAATAGGTGTGACATCCGTTGCGAGCGATAAAGGCGATTTTGCCGCATACGGGCTTGACAAGCCTTACGCGACAGTTACCCTGTCTGATGAGGACGGAGTTACGCAAACGCTCAAAATCGGCGATTTGAGCGGCGGGGACAGATATGTGTCCGTTGACGGCGAGCCAACCGTATACACCGTGGATGCAGACTCGCTCGAATTTGCCTCGGTGGACGCGTTTAAGCTGGTGACAAAGTTTGTGAACATCGCGTACATCGATAAGCTCGAATCCATAACCGTGAGCGCAAACGGAGAGGTTTACACTCTTTCCGCAAGCGGCGAGGGAGACGACAGAAAATATATGTTCAACGGTGTTGAGGCGGATACGGATAAGTTTAAAAAGGATTTGTATCAGGCGGTCATCGGACTGATATGCAGTGATTTCTGCAATGACGCAAAGTACGGCGCACCCGATGTAACAGTTGAATACATTCTTAACGACGGTACTCACGATAAGGTCGAACTTGTGAACTATGACGACAGAAATTATGCCGTGTTCAAAAACGGCAAGTGCAGCATGAAGATACTCAAAAAAGATGTGAACTCCATGCTTGATGCACTTAGAAACTTCAAATAATCTTGTGATTCATATCGAGGCTTGGGTGACACGGTTCAATAATGAACCGCTACGGGTACAGTATTTCCGCCGACAAGGGCAAAACACACATTTTCTGCCTGAAATTTACGGATATTATCTGCATCAACCGATACATAGGGTGGTATGACGGCAAGCTGCCGGATTGGCATGAGTTTGTTGCCGACATCAAGGAATATTTTGAGAGCGTCGGCGTCGGCGACAAACCGATTGTCATGTCGGAATTCGGCGTGGGCGCGATGTATGGCACAAGAGGCTTTGACGAGCTTAAATGGAGCGAGAACTGTCAGTGTGAGTTTTGCAGAAAAACGCTGGATTTGTTCCTGAATGATGATGACATGAGCGGTGTGTATCTGTGGCAGCTCTGTGACATAAGGAGCAACGCGGATTGGTCGCTGCTGCGTGCGCGCAGCTTTAACAACAATGGGCTGCTAAACGAGCACAGACAGCCGGAAATGGCATATTACACTGTTCAGGAGATTTTTGAGAATGAGCGGAATAAAGAACTCGATGGTTGACGCGGTGCGATAATGCCCGAGGACGGGAATTATTTTTTCGGATATTATGACCTCAGCGCCTATGACAGCACGGGAGGAGCGCATCTGTGCGCACGGACGGATTTTATCGACAGAATTCCGACCGAGCACGATATACTCACGCTCGGGCTTGTGCGTAACGGCGAATTTGAGAAGATAGCGCAGACGACTGCGTGGAATTTTCAGCAAGGCGCGGGGCATGGGCGACCTCCATGATAACATCCGACCTTGACGGCAATATGCACATGGTTATGGAAAATTCGTATGTGTCGCGCTATGCATGGAGAGATTCCGGCAGAATAGTCGCTTTCTGTGCGCCGCACGGCAAGAGGGGATTGTTTGAGATAAAGGACATTGCAAACGATTTCACCGAGCTAAAGCCGCCGTATGCGGACGCCCCGATCCACAGCGGAGACATACACTGTCTGTATTCACCGGACGGAAAGTACATCCTTGTAGGATAGATACTCTGCTGCGCGCAAAATCGCTCCTTGACGACAACCGGGAGATACGCTGTGACCTCCATGCGAGATTCAGCCGTGACGGAAAAAAGTGTCTTTTGACACCGTGTATACGGGTAAAAGACAGATATATGAATTTAAATTATAAAACACCATTGGATTTATTTATGCAAAAATAAAATCCAATGGTGTTTTATAAGATTTAATACCCCAGTTCCTCACCGACAAGTATCACAAACACTCTGCCTTTGCGGCGCTGACGGCTCATGATGGTGTAGTTTGAGCAGATTCTGTCGTCGGATTTGCATCCGTCGCAGAAATCGGGATTTTTTGTGTTCAGGCTGACGCACCTGCCTTTTTCGCTGCAATATGTGTTCATGTTCAGCCTTGCGCAGTTTGCCGGCGCGGCGATTGTCTTTACTCTCTGCGCCGCCGAGGCGATGTCGGGTACTATCTTGTTGTATCCGGCTATGACTATTACCTTTTCCGGTCCGAAAAGCATTGCCGCAACGCGGTTTGAATTGCCGTCCACATTATATAGCTCGCCGTTTTCGGTTACGGCGTTTGTGCTTGTGACGAACACATCCGCGCCGAAAGTCTTTGTGTATACCTCCTTAACCTGTTCCGGTGTAATGCCCGGGGCGTTGCGGTCGAAAAAATTGTATCTGTCGCTTCTGATTAGCTCCGCCACGCCGCTTTCCTTGGCTGTCACGGTGCCGCCCATGGATATGGTGTCGCCGTCGCGCAAAAGTTTTTTCACTTCTTCAACCGCCGCGGCGCAATCCGGCGCATATATGCCCGTCATGTTGTTGACGTCGAGCGCCTTTATAACATTATTTATCTTGGTTTCGATGATTTTCCTTACGTTTGAGTCCATTTTTCTCTGACCTCCGTTAATTAATATCTTTCCACCTGATACATTATTTTGAGTTGATTTATCTTGCTTTCGTATGCGTTTTGCTGTTTATCCGCAAGCATCTTTTGACGCAAGCCGTCCTTTACCTTGTCAAATGACATCTGCTTTGCCTCGTTTTTGGAGTTAAGCTTTATTATGTGGTAGCCGAACTGCGTTTTGACAGGGCCTTTTATCTCGCCGACATTCATGCCGAAGCAAGCCTCGTCAAACTCCGGAACCATCTGACCCCGGGTAAATTCGCCAAGGCTTCCGCCGTTTTCTTTCGACGGACAGCTGCTGTGCGCTCTTGCCGCGTCCTCAAAGGATATTTCGCCTCTGTTTATCTTCTCCATAAGGCTTGTTGCCTTGTCCTCGCTGTCTACAAGAATATGGCTTGCAGATACCGATTCGCCGGCGTTGAAGTGCTCCTTGTGCTTTTCATACTCCGCCTTAACCTCTTCGTCTGTCACCGTTATGTCGTCAACAGTTTTGGTGATAACGAAGTTTGCAAGGAGCTCTTCTTTTATCTGTTCAAGCTGTGCCTTGAACTCGGGGTCATATTCATACAGCTTTTTTTCGGCTTCCAGGATGAGCAGCTTGCGGTTGATTACCTGCTCGAGTATTGCCTGTCTGCCCTGCGGATTGTTGTAGGCTGCGCCGCGCTGACCGAGAGATACGAGCATTGCGTCAACGTCTGCCTCTGTTATTGCTTTGCCCTGTACGGACGCGAGAATTTGATTGTTCATGTTTTTTACTCCTTATATTTATACATAGTTTTTATCAACGGTTATCACCGCATAATAGCTTTTGTCAAGTGAGAATATTTCATGCTGAATTCTGTTTATCAGCTCGGCGTCCGTCATGGAAAAATCAAACGGAACCACCACGTCAAATATCAGATTTGTGTGAGTGTGACCCGACACCATGCGAAAATCATGCATTGACAGAGCAGAATCGATGGATTTTATTATCTCATTCACCTTCTCATGCATGGAGCTGACCAGCTTGTTGTCAGTCTCTATCGGGTCCATGTGGATAACGGCGGTGCAGCAGTATTTTGCCGAAAGCTCGCGCTCTATGATGTCGATTGTATCGTGAATTTTGAGAAAATCCGAGCTTGCCGGAACCTCTGCGTGTACGCTCATCATAAACCGCGTGGGGCCGTAGTTGTGGATAACCATATCGTGAATGCCCACAATCTCGGGGTGCGACATTATGGTGTGTTCTATATCTTCCACAAGCTTCCTGTCCGGCGCAACGCCGAGCAGTGGAGACATGGAATCGCGGATGGTGGTAAAGCCCGTGATGAGGATAAACACCGATACCAGAAGCCCGGCATAGGCGTCTATATTGACTTTGAGCAACTTTTGCACAAGCAGACTGATAAGCACCGCTGCGGTGGTTATGCAGTCGGAGAGGGAATCCTTCGCCGTGGCGTGCATGGATTCCGAAGATATTTTTACAGCGATTTTTTTGTCGAAGAAAAACATCCACAGTTTAACGAGTATCGCAAGCGCGAGCACCGCCGCGGACGTGTAATCAAAAGTCATCTCCTCCGGAGTGATGATTTTTGTCACGGACGATTTTGCCAGCTCCAACCCCATGAGGAGGATTGCCACCGACACAAAAAGAGCGCTTATGTATTCAAGTCTGCCGTGACCGAAAGGGTGATTGTAATCTGCCGGTTTCAGCGATAGTTTGAAGCCTATAAGCGTTATTATGGACGAGCCGGCGTCGGACAGGTTGTTGAATGCGTCTGCGACGACGGCTATCGATGAGGTGACTATGCCCGAGAGCAGCTTTGCACAGAACAGAATCAGATTGAGCGCTATGCCTGCCGCGCCGCCCAGTACGCCGTATCTTCGGCGCACCTCGGGGTCGGAGGTGTCGTCACTGTTTTTTATGAGGGTTTTGAATATCAGTTCCATTATTTACGGTTACTCCTTACGGCGAAAATTCGCGTCTACTCTATTATAAACGCCGTGGGAGAAAAAATCAACCTTTTTTGAGAAAAAATGAAAATACAAAAAGACTGTAAAACCTCTACATACCCATGCGCAAAGTAACCACGGTGCCGCTGCGGAGTGATGATTTAATGCTGACGCCGTATTCATCGCCGTAGATGAGCTTTATGCGCGAGTTTACATTGCACATACCGAGTCCGTGACGTCCGGTTGCCTCGCCCTTGGCGAGCTTTGCACGAATCTCGTCAAGGCGCGCTTCGTCTATGCCGATTCCGTTGTCGGCTATCTTGGCAACAAGCGCGTTGTTGTTTTTATAAAGCTTCACGGTAAGTTTGCCGCAGTTGTCCTTGCGCGGAAGTATGCCGTGCGAAATGGCGTTTTCTATAATCGGCTGCAGGCTGAGCTTCATAATGCTTGCCGCGCGCACATCGGGCGCAATCAGCCAGTCGACGGTGAATCTGTCGGCATACCGTGTGGACATGATATCGATATACGTCTGCGTGTACTCGGTTTCCTCTGCCATGCTCACCACGTATTCGTTGTTGTCGAGGCTGTAACGCAGTATTTTGGACAGTTTTTCTATCATGGACGAGGCATTGTCGTTGTCGTCCTCAAGGTCTACCACATACCACTTTATCGTCTCGAGGGTGTTGTGCAGAAAATGAGGGTTTATCTGATTTTGCAGCATAGTCAGGTGTGTGTTGTTCAGCAGTATCAGCTTGTCTTGAATCTCTCGGTTGAGCGCGATGTTTTCGTTGCCTATGTCGAGTATGTTGTTTGTGATGTAGGTGATTTCGTTGGTTTTTTCATCATAGGTTTTGCCGTAGCCGCGCAGCTTGTCTATGATAACGCTGAGCGGGCGGTAGAACATTGCCGAGGTGTAAATGCTTATCAGCACACTCATCAGAATTATGAAAAATATCATTATAGCCGACTGCTGCACAAGCTGCTTTGTCGCCAGGGCATACATCGTCTCGTTGCCGAGGTAATAGTAGTCGTAGCCCGTTGTGCCCGTAAATTTGGACACGACGTATTGAGTGCCGTTGTACTGAGTTTTTGCCGAGCCGTTGTAGAATGAGTCCACAGGCTTATCTATCATGCCGGTGTCGGACGAGACAATCACCCTGCCGTCCTTGCACAGGGCAAATATGCTGTTCGGGTTGTTGACCGAAAGACCGATATTCTCGAAAAATTTGTCTAGGTCTACTTTGATAAAAATCATTCCGAGCGGTTTTGTAAGATTATATATTCTTTTGCAGAACAAAATGTCTGTGTATGTACCGGCAGTTTTTGCCGGAGTGATTTTCATTGTCCTGTCCATTGTGGTATATAGACGGACATATTCGTTGTCTTCATTGCGAACATTGGTGTAGTCACTGTCACTTACAATCACATTCATGCGCTCGGCGTATACACCTATTGAAGTTATATAGTCGTATGCAAGAGTGTGTGACATAAAACTTGTCATAATGTTGCTGTATGCATTTGAAAGCGATATAACTTCTTCGTCTTCGGATTGGGTAAGGACGGATATGCTTTGCTGGGTTGTCAGGGCGGATTCTGTCCGATTTATCGATTTTACGAAATTATCGGCAGATACTGACAAATGCGAAGCTTTTTCGTTTGTTATATTAATTTCCTCGCTTTTCATGGCATTTGATGCGCTGTGGTATACCACTACACTCACTATACCGAAAGGGACAGCAATAATCAGGAGCAGTGTTATAAAATTTTTTACAAATATGCTGTTGAATCCATATTTTTTTATGTATCCGAGATAGTTGTTTATATGTTTCAATATAATTCACCACCTATGTATATTGTAACATTTTTTTAAGTGTTTGTATACATTAATTCGGTGTCGAATTTTAACTTTTTGCCCATAATATTAATATGTTGTTGTGCAAGAATATCAACTATAAAGAAAAATTGGGTTGATTTTATAAATTGATTATCCGTGATACCTAAAAGTTAAAATATTTGCCTAACCTTTTACATGTTTCTGTGATATAATTGTCATAAAGTAATGTAATTAATAATACGGAGGTACTCATGAAAAGAAGAATATTTTTTGCTTTGACATCTCTTGCACTTGCGTCGGTCTTGCTGTGCGTTTGCGCTTGCGCAGCGCAGGGCGGAGATGCCGACAGTGCCCGGGGGCGTTTTTATCTTGAGTCGTTTGGCATACCGACCGACAGCATGGATAACGCTTCTCCGGTTTCCAGGGGCTTTGCGGCAAGAGTGATATCCATGATGCTGTATGATGACATGACGGTTGATTTCGCCGACGGCGGTTTTGCCGACATTGCGGCGGACAGCGATGTGGCGTCGGCGGCATATCTGCTCGGCAAGGCAGGCATAATGAACGGCGACGGAATTTATTTTTCTCCAAACGAGACAATTACTTACAGCCAGGCGGCAAAGATTTTTGTCGCTTCGCTCGGCAAGAACATTGCCGCAGAGGCAAAGGGAGGCTACCCTGCAGGCTATATAGCGGTTGCGGCGGCAGACGGCATTTTTGACGGGGTTAGTGTAAAAAATGACGACGCGCTTACCTTTGGCGACTTTGCAAAGATGTTTTACAATTACACCGACTGCAAGGGATTTGTGCTCACGGGCGACAGATTCTCTCAGTATGAGAAGGACGACAAAACCGTATTCGAGCGCAAGCTTGACAGGTGCGACATGATGTACATCGAGGGCGTCGTTACGGCAAATCAGTTCGGCAGTGCGGCGGATGACGAGATAGGAAAGATATCTGTTGACGGCGCGGCTTATGACCTCGCCTGCGACGTGGACACGGACATCATCGGTTATGCGGCTGATGTGTTCCTGACAAAGAAAAATTCAAAATACATTGTTACCTCCGTTATGGCAGACCCCGGCAAAAACGAGGTTTTTCGTGTGGAGGAAGCAGATATAGCGAGCGTGTCGCTCAGCGAGATAAAATACTATGACGGCGCAAAGACGCGCACGCTGAGCCTCTCCGATGTATCGGCGGTGCGCAACGGCAAGATAATGACCGCCTACACAAAGGATGACCTTGTTCCCCTCAACGGCGGTCTGGTGCTTGTGGACAATGATTCCGACGGAAAATATGAGTATGTATATGTAGAAAACAGACAGTATTTCAAGGTTGACAGAGTTAATGCAGATGAAAACGTCATTACGCTTGATGATGCGCGGTATGAGGGAAGTGCCTTGCTTTACATAAATCCCGATGACAGCGAGTTCTACCACAGAATCTACACTCAGTCGGGAGACGAGGCGACTTTTGCGGATATAAAAGCGGACAGCATGATCCGTATTGAGGGCAGCACCGAGCAGAAGATGCTGCGGGTGTATATAATCGACTCCGTTGTTGAAGGAATGGTGGATGGCATAGACTACGACACGGATTTCGGCATAAGTGTTAACGGACAAAACTATGGTATCGCATCTGATGCAAGCGGCACAAAACTTGAAGACGAAAAAACTTTTGATTTTAGCACAACTTATAGATTTACCGTAGATAGCGGAAGAATAATCGAAGCCGATGAGGTCAAAGCCGACACGGCGTATGGCTATGTAATTGATTTTGATACAGGCAGCGGTCTTTCAAATAGTATAAAGTACAAACTTGTGTCTGAGGATAAAAGAGTATATGTAGGCGAGCTTGCCGACAGAATTATCTATAACGGCAGTTCGGTGGATAAGAAAAAATTCATACCCAAAAAGAACACCGTGATTTCCTACAAAATTGATTCGGACGGGAAAATATGCTATATTAAGGATGCGGAAAAATATTCTGGTAAGTCGTCTAAAATCTATAACTCAAGTTCCGGAATGCTATACAGCCAGACATACGAGTATCCTTTGTTTATGTCCGACGACACTGTTGTGTTTCTGATACCGGATAGCGGTGAAGATGACGATTATATGGCAGACCTTTCTCTTGTTGGCGGCGAGAAATATACGGTAGAATCGTTTGATTACAACGAAGATGATTCAAGTGTGTCCGTTGTATTGGTATACCGTGATGTAAAATATGATACACCGGGATACATTAAGGCAAATTCGCCTATCTGCATACTCAAGAGCCGTACAAGTGTACTTGATGAAGATGAAAACCAGGTATACAAGTTGGTTTGGCTTGAAGGACAGGAGGAGAAAAGCGCACTTGTGAAATCAACTGACGTCATGAACAGGACAGTTGCAAAAATGAGCACGGGAGATGTTTTCCAGTATTCACTCACAAGCGTTGGTCTTGTCGATAATGTTAACACACTTGTCAGACTTGATCAAAATCCTGCGTATTTTCACTATGGAGCAAATTCTAATGTGGAGAAAGTATACGGCAGAGTGGTCGATGCCACATACAAGAAAATCCCCAAAGGCTACAAAGCAAGCTTTGTAAATGTATTTACGCTTGACATAGATGGCAAAGGGGATAAGAATTTCCTTGTGACGTCTGATAAGGATTATATATACTATTATGTTTATGATTCTGAGGCGAATACCGTAAAGGCAGGCTCTTTTGATGATATATTAACAGAAGATGGTGTACTCGGTACTTTCAGTGCTTCCGATGCATTTATCTATTACTATACCCGTGATGCAATTGCTGTGGTAATCAGAAATTGACGGAGGAGAAACATGAGTAAAATCACATCAAAAATTATTTCATATTTATTACTTGTAAGCATGGCACTCTCGATGCCCTTGCAGTCACTTGCCGAGGAAAATGATAGCTCAATGCCGGTTGGCGGCTATGATTATGAAATGCTTGATTCATTTACCGATTTGCTTGATGACGAGGCCGGCGGTGCGGTTCCGAATTCTGAAGAACTTGATGAAAAGATGGCGGCACTGTATGCCGATGAATCTGATATTGCTGTCTCTGACGAAGAAGATGATTACACTGATGTATCAACAATGAGCGATGAAGAGTTTTTCGGTGTGTGGGATGAGAATACCGGAGAATGGAGCATAAAGGGCAAACTGAATTATGATTATTCCGAGGACCTTGCCGAGGTTGAGCGCCTTGTAAAACTCAACAGTTACGCCCTCGCAAGAGACGCTCTTCTGGAATACTATAAAAACAGGAAGAACATCGGACGGCCCGGATATGCCAGCAACATATTTTGGGAAGAAATGAGTATTAACCTGAGAGAGGCATATACATTCGGCGAAAGCGCACTGACGTATGTCAATGTTGAAAATGCCGGGGAATATCAGCTTTATAGCGTTGATTTGATGGGATATACAGGCTACGATACATTTTTGATTAGTTCTTTTTATAAAACGCAGGATATGGTTCAGATTGCCTCGAGAGAGTCCGATTACTCGCCATCGCTTCTCATATACAAAAAGGATGGTTCAAGTGTAACCCTTTATCCGAACAAAGACACATACATCCGCGGCTATGACGATGATTTTGATTACAGTCATGAGGTATACGGCGACTCAAAGGAACTTTTTGTAAAGGATGCTTATTGCCAGAGAAACGATGGCACCTATAAGCCTTACAGCAGTAAAACACGCAGGACATACATAGCCTTTGATAAAGACAAATATCCTTCGGATATTGATAGGATGTATCTGCAGTTTTATGCAAAAATTGTGCCGGAGGAAGGCAGCACAGAGGTTACTGAAACGAGTCATGAGCTTACTGTGTTTCAGGCATATAACACATCATGGAGCGAAACAGAGGATGATAACAGCAGCTTTGCACCGATGACATGGGCAGACTATGTTCAGGCACATTATTCCTTCAATGGTGTTCCGGGTGGGTTTAACTACAATTGGCAGGATAATGTGCCGAGCGAATGGCTGAACCTTAATACCAGATTTATCAATCAAAACACTATGGCAAAGGCAGGTATATTGCTCGGTAAGCCCGAATACATCGAAAAATCCATTTCTTCAACTTTGGCTTTTATAAAAAATGCTGATGACAGAATACTTAATGACGGCGGTGTGCCGAAAAATCGTGACATGGAATCGGCAAGTCGAGTTGCCAACTTCCCGGCAATGATGTCGATATACCTGGAGGCGGATCTGCTGACTGCGGACGCATTGACGGATATGCTTAAATGGCTCTGGCATGACACAACATATCTTTATGACGGAGCAGGAATATTATATCAGGGCAGGACAACAATACCGACTGCGAATAACTACGCAGAGACCAATCGAGGATTGCATCATGTAAGAGGATTTGAAGCAGTGTGCACATATTTCCCCGAATTTGCCGATCGCGATGAGTGGAAGGTGCTTGCCGACGAAAGATTAAAAGTTGGTACGGATGTTTTGATAAATGATGACGGATGTTACGGTGAGCCGACGTTTTCTTACCCCGGAACGGTGCTTAACTATTATTCCGCATTGAACAAGGTTCTCACAGACGGCGGAGATGAATTGCCCGATTGGTATGAGGATAAAGTCAGGAAGCTTGCAAAATACATAATGTATGTGTCATATCCCAATGACACACCCCCGCGGTGGGGTGAGGGGGCTCCCGGCGCGTCAAGACTTGCTCTTAATGAAGTTTTAAATGTTATTGATGATGATGAATTGAAGTACTATGTAACGCGCGGAGATGACGGCTCCGAGCCGGAGACGATGACTAAGTATTTTGACAAGCTTAAGCTCGTAACTACGCGTACCGCATGGGATAGCAGTGCTTCAATGATGATGATGAGCGCCAAAAACGGAGGCAACCATAATCACAAGGATTCGCTTGCGCTTATGTGGTATTCCGGATACCGTGATATATTGGCGGATACGGGAATGACGACATATGACGCCAGACATCCGCATTTTCAGTGGCAGAGGCACATGACAAGGTCTCACAATACCATTGAAATTGACGAAACACCGCAACGCGGTTCTGATTTTTTGTACAATACGTCTGACGACCAGCTGTTGTGGAATGGTGAATCGAGTTTGAATTTGGTTCCCAATGAAATTGCCGACAGAATAACTGCTTGGACCGACGCAACGGAAGGATTTCGTCATTACAGAAATGTCACATATATCAAGAATCATGATTTGTTGATTGTGTCGGACATGGTGTCGCCGGATGATGAAGATGAACACTCGTATACGCAAAACTGGCATACTTCTGCGAAAAACTTGTCTCATCCGGTGATAGATACCACAACAAAGCAGGGAAAGACGGGATATTACGATGGCACGAACCTGATTATATCGCAGGCACTTACCGATAATCTTGATCTTACGCTGGAAGAGGGTTATTCTGCTGATGACGCGTCAAGGCCTACGGAGTATTTTTGCTACAAAAAGACCGGTGTCGGCAATGTTGCGTATAACACGGTGCTCTATTCGAGAAAAACCGGAACAAGTGCCGATGTAACCACCCAGAACATCGATACAGGAACCGGCCCGTCAATCGCGTCGGCAATGAACGTCAATCTGTTTGTCGATGATGACGATGCACTCAATGTGGTCTATTATAACAGTTTCGAAGAGAATCCCAAGAATAGGACATTCGGCGATTACTCGACAGACGCTTCAAACGCAATGATAATGCAGGATGCGTTTGAAAAACCATCATTTATTTCAATGTACAACGGCAAAGAATTCAGGACAGCGGACGGCAGTGCTATCGTCACGTCTGACCGAAAGATTGACGATATAGAGATAGAATTTGACGATTCGCAGGCAGTTATCACGAGCAGTGATGAATCGGCAGCCGCGGCTTCGCTGATTATCAAGGCGCCCGAGTCAGTAGATGTTGTTAAATTTAACGGAGAGAGAATCCCGTTTGCATATTCAAACGGGCTGCTCTATATCAACAATAACGACGCACTCGATATGTCGTCTGACTGTGGTTATGTATTTTCGGACAAAGCGGTAAATGGTAAAAAGAGCTATTTCGTAACTGTTGACATACCGGAAAATGCCCTTGTATCCGGTGCTCTTCGGATTCCGAAGTGCGTATTTGAGAATGACTATCTGAAGATTGATATGGGAGACGCCAAGCTTAGAAGCTGCGCTAAAGTGACCGTTGATGGCCACACCGGTAAAAGTGCTTCCATAACCTACAACGGAGCTGTTATAGGTATAGGCAAAACTTCAAAGGTGGGTATGAGCCGCGCAGAGGCGGATTCAAACGTAAACGAAACCTCTCCGCTTGCAGAAAATGCGAGAGAAGACCTTGTGATATGGTCAAAGCTTCTTGGCACATTCACTGTTGGTGCGGCTGCTTCTTCCGACAGCAGCACGGGCGGCAGCGGAAACATTTCGCCCGGCATAAAGAGCTTTCCGACGGGTGGCGGAATAACTGTTCCCGATGACAACAAGGGTGACGAAAACGGCGGCAACGACGATAACAAGCCGACTGCGCCTTTCACAGATATAAGCGGTCATTGGTCACAGGACGATATTGAGTATATGTATTCAAAGGGCTTTGTAAAAGGCAAAACGGATACTGAATTTGATCCCGATTCGGGCATAACGCGTGCGGAATTTGTTGCGATTGCCCTGCGCTGCCTCGGCATAACTGCCGAAAGCTACAAAGGCGTGTTTGATGATGTATCAGACAGCGACTGGTATTCTGATATTGTGCAAACGGCGGCGGATAAAGGCATAATGACGGGCTATGAATCGCATTTTCGACCGAATGACGGCATTACACGTGAGGAAATGGCAGTGATTCTTGTCAGACTTTATGAAATGAATCACGGTATTGTAAAAGAAGCTTCAGGTAACTTTGCGGACAGCGCGCAAATATCTGATTGGGCGAAGGATAGTATATACAGGGCGGTTGCCTGCGGATTAATGAACGGTGTTTCAGAAACTGAGTTTGCTCCGCTCTCGGGAGCAACAAGAGCCGAGGCGACAACTGTACTCAAAAGATTGACGGATAAAGTTAAGGAGGTAGCAGAGTGAAACGATTTAACAAACTTATTGCGGTTTTAACCGCGGTTGCCATGCTTATGAGTGCTCTTTGTATCAACTCATATGCAGAGAATGCTCCATCCGCAGTCCCAAAAAGTATTATTGCCGACGGCGCGGTGCTTAGGGGTGATTATACTTACAGCGGCGATGATGAAGGCAGCAGCGTGTATCAGTGGTATGTATCGGACAGCTTTTTTGATAAAGGCAGTCCGATTGAGGGTGCAAATAAGAGAGAATTTGTGCCGGGCAGCGCCACATACGGAAAATTTATCAGCTTTGGAGTTACCCCTGTTGATAAGAATAATAACAGAGGGGAAGAGGTTTTTTCTACCCCGGTAATGCAAAATGACGGGTATTATTCCGATTTTTCGGGAAGTGCCGGAGCTGAGATATCTGCACAAGCATCGAAAAACGGCTTTGCCGGTATAGTTAAAGCTCCGGACAGCGACGAAAAAGTTCTCGGTGTGAGCAAGCCCGTCAATGACAGCTACAAGAGCGAAGTGAGGGTAAATATCGGTGAATTCAGTTCTGCAAAGGATGCGATTGACCTTGATATATACGCATCGGATATTTCCGGTACTGCCGATATTTTCGGCGTGTATGACGACACTTACGGATTGGTTTTCAAGTTGTTTCTGCAGCAAAACCAACTTTATTATCAGGGAGGAAGCGGAAAGCAAAAAGCCGAATGTGATTTCAAGAGTAATGAATGGAATCACCTCTCGTTAAAAATTAATTGTGTTGAACATACTTTGAGCGCACAGCTTAACGGCAAAAATGTGTTTGGTGATTCAAAGGAAGCAGAAGCATGGCGATACATCAATGATAGCTTTAACAATGTTGCGATAAGCTTTATGAACTACGGCAACGGCGGAGAGGTTTACATCAAGAATCTTGTTGCGATTAAGGCAAACGGTGATGAACTTGCACAAGCTGACGCTGATTGGCTTGTATCAGCTTTGCCGGCAGTTGCGGAGAGCGATGTGGAACTCCCAAGTATGGGTCAAAAGGGAAGCCGAATATTCTATAAAACAGATTCAAAGTATATTGATGAGAACGGAAAGGTAAACAGACCTCCTTATCTTGGTGACAAAACTGCCGACGCGGAGAATCAGATTCTGCACGCATACATTGTCAATGGTACAAAGGTTATTGAAGAAGATATATCCATAACAATCAAAGCCATGCCGGAACCTCCGCAGGCGCTTGATGTTAAGGTAGTTCAAAACAACACAAGGTATGTTACCGGAACTTACGAATTCTATGACCCGGATTTTATCGATGAAGGTGATTCGATATACAATTGGTATGTCGAGGATGGCGGTTCGTACAAGCAAATAGTCGATGAACATGATAAGCGATTTGTGCCGACTGAAGGTTATGACGGTAAAAACATCAAATTTGGCGTTATACCGGTTAATAAAAACGGTGTACGGGGCAATGAAGAATTGTCCGAACCGTTTAATTATCAATGGCGCGACAGAACAATGCCGACTGCAAAAATTACCTCAACCGCGGTCAATGAAACGGGATTTGAAGCGACATATTCGTATTCGAGCAATGATTACAAAAACGAGGGTGACACAGTTATTAAATGGTATTGCTCAACGAGGTATGACGGTAATTATGAGCCGGCGGATAATAGCACAAAAAAGGTTATTGATCCCGAAACGGGCGAAATGAAGTATATGCTTGAATCGCCCTCTAAAGATAAATACTATAAATTCGGCGTAACTCCGGTTGATCCCGAGGGGAATGTCGGAGAAGAGGTTTTGTCAGACCCGATGGTTTTTTGCGATCACAGCAAGGACTCAGCGACAATAATTTCTGACGCGGTGTCGGCAATAGAATTGCCAACAGATGTATACAATAATCTGGAATTGCAGACCTGCGCCGAAAATCTTCTCATAACATGGAGTTCGGATAATGCTGCCATCGGTAATGACGGTATTGTAGATAGGCCGTCCAAGGACGACAGCGATATCAGTGTAACGCTTACAGCTTATTTTACATCGGGTACCGTTACGAAAATTCATAAGTTTAAATTGACGGTTAAGAAGTTTTCGCAGGCACCGGTTGTAGGCAATGTCGCAATCAAGCAGGACGGCAGGTCAATGACTGTTAATTATGAATACAGTGATGAAGACGGTGATACAGAGAGCGGAACATACTATAAGTGGTATTCAAAAGCTCTCGGTGCTGAGAAATTTGAACTGATTAACGATGCTGATTCATTTAGATTCACACCGGACTCATCAATGGATGGATATACCTTCAAGGTTGCTGTTACCCCGTGCGATTCAACCGTAACTTACGGCAATGAGGTGATCTCGCCGGAATATGTATATAATTACGTCCCTGCGGTTGCTCCGTCTGCGCAGCCAAATCGGCCGTCCTTTGGACTCAGCAAGCTTGTAGCCGATTATTCTTATTTCAGTAAAGACGGAATTGATGAAGGTAATTCGGAATTTTCATGGTATGTGTCTGATGATTTGTTTGGGCAGTATACATTGATTGACGGTGAGAAAACTTCGGAATATAAATGCAGCGATAAGGATGAGTGGAAATTTTTCAAGTACACTGTAATTCCTATTGATAAAGAGGGTCTTAAAGGCGAACCTGTTACAAGCGAAGCAACGCAGTTCAGATATGGTAAAAATATCGACTTTGAATCAGGTGATGCACTCAAAACATACGGTGTTGACGATTCCCAGGTATACACCGGCAAGGTATTTGTTGATGCGGATCCTGAAGATAAAAACAATCATGTGTTGACTATTGATCGACCAAAAACCGGTGGATGGACCCATGTTTTATGTGAGTTGCCGTCTTCAGCCGGTGGGGATTACATGACTCTGGATATAGATGTATATCCATCAAGCAGTACAAAAGGTACGTGGGAAATGCTCTATATCGGTACTGCAACCCCAGGTTCATCAGTTACACAGGCATATAAACTTTACTGCATCGGAAAAACGCTTAAGGTGCGCGGAGGAGATGTTGCATATGGCGGAAACACATTGCAGGACATCACAATTTCCAATAATTTTACAAATGACAAATGGCATCATATCAAGGTTGTCTTTGATTACAAAAATCAGAAAGTCTTAGCAACATATGTAGACGGTGAATTGATAGAGCTTCCGTATACGATTCCGTTCAGGTATAAAATGTCAACGATAACGTATATATCAACTTATATGCAAAGCGGCACAATCGGTAAAAATTATATTGACAATATACGAGTAACTCCGGTTATATCATACACGGGCTACACTACCCCCGATGCCGATGCGCTTGAGCTTGAAGGCGATACTTCGGCAATAATCAGAAACATTAAACTGCCGACAGAGGGCAGCGTAAACGGCAGCAAAATTATCTGGAAATCGTCCGATGAGTCTGTTATCAGCACACAAGGAAAGGTTACCAGACCTTCATCAGACCAAGGGGACAAAAAAGTTACCCTTACGGCTTGCCTGATATACGGCAATGACTACACAGAAAAGACATTCGATGTCAATGTCATGAAAATACTTGACGCAGATGAAATCGTCAACAGAGATCTCGAAAAAATCTCTGCGGCTTATGCGGATTACATGACAGATTCAAATGTATCGCTTCCGTCAAAAGGAGAGTACGGCTCTGTGCTTAGCTGGAAATCATCTGACGGCGGTGTCATGACAGATACCGGCGCGGTGACTCGTTTCGATACAAAAAGAGACGTTACCATGAAAGTGACAGTCTCTTATGAAGCAGTAAACAAGTCGAGAGACTTGGTGTTCACGGTTGCCCCAAATCACGGAACAGATCTCCTTAAGAACGGCAGAGTACTTGTGTCATCGCAGAAGGCGCAGTATCCGAATACCAATGCCTTTGACGGTGATTACACAAGTGCATGGAGCAGTCTAGTGTCAGACAGAAGTCCGTTTGTAAAACTCGACCTCGGCACGAGCAGACAATTTAACCGTCTGCTCATTGCAGACAGATATCGTTCTGTTGAGAAAGTAAAGATACAAGTTTCGGATAACGATGTGGATTGGGAAGACCTTGCGGCTGATAAGACGTTAAGTGACAATATATCAATACTTGAGCTGCCGACCTCGCAGGCACGCTATATCAGGATGTACCTGACAACCAAATCGGGCGGTGCGTCACTAAATGAAATCAAAGTATTTTATGTTAAAACGGATGATACAAAAGTAGAGGACGGTATAGAGTCAATCACTCTGCCGTGTGGAACTACGGCAACATCAGACTTTACGCTTACGCAGACGCTCTCCGACGGCACTTCCGTCACATGGACATCGTCAAATAGTCAAGCAATTGCAATCTCGGGCGCCACTGCGGTTGTGACAAGAGGCACAAGCGATGTACAGGTTACGCTGACCGCGACTGTTACAAGCGGCGGAGTCAGCAAGCAGAAAAGCTTTGTAGTGCTTGTTCCTGCGGCTCCCGGCTCGTCCGGACCTGGCGGCGGTAGCGGAACGGGCGGCGGAAGGGCAACCTCGGGCGTTACAAGCGCGGCAGGCAGCTATGTACCGTCAACACCGACCGATGCTCACGAGGGCTTTGACGACATAACCTCCGTTTCGTGGGCGGCAGACGATATTAACAGTCTTGCAAAGATAGGCGTAGTCACGGGAACAGCACCTAACACCTTTGAGCCGAACAGAAATGTGGCAAGGGAAGAATTTTCGGCATTTGTATACCGTGGCTTTGGGTTTGATGAGGTGAGCACATCGGCGCAGTTCGGCGACGTTGCTGCTAACGAATGGTACTACAAGTGCATAACTCAGCTTGCATCGCTCGGCGTTATAAGTGGAATCGGCAATGGAGTTTTCGGAGTGGGCGATAGTATTACCCGTCAGGATATGGCGGTTATCATCTACCGTGCGGCGGTAAAAGCCGGAATTAACTTTAACTCCGCACCGTGCAGCTTTGATGACAGCGGCGACATTGCCGACTATGCGGAGGACGCTATCGGTGCACTCTCTGCCGCAGGCATAATTAACGGCGTTGGCGGCAATGTTTTCAATCCAAACGGCAATGCCACCAGAGCCGAGGCGGCGGTAATTATATCAAGAGTAATCTCAATGTCACGATAGGAGGAACTATTTATGAAAAAAATATATCTAATCGCATTACTGATTATCGCGGCGTTTCTTGTACCGACAGGCGTTTTTGCAAAAACATACGGCGGTGAGTTCGACGCCTCCTCAAAAGACCCCAACAGCAATCCATATACTATGGTGTGGGTATATGATGAAAATTCAAAATCACTTGTGATAAGCGGATACGGCGCTCTCAGAGAATTTAATAATAAGTACGACCAGCCATGGTATGAATACTCATCACAAGTTGAAAATCTCATTATTGAGGAGGGTATCACCAGTATAGGTAAAAGGGAGTTTATCGGAATGGAATCACTTAAGAGCGTATCTATTCCTAATACGGTTAATTTCATTTCTATGCGCGCATTTCAGGATTGTACGTCACTTGAGGAAGTCACCATTCCGTCTAATGTCGGCACTATACAGGATATGGCGTTTATAGGCTGCACCTCGCTGAAGAAGGTTGTCTTTGAGCAAGGCGTGAAGAATATCGGCGTATATATGTTTGGTGATATTCCAACTCTTGAAGATGTGTATGTGTATGGTGAGAATACCGTTATTTCACGAATGCGTTCAAACCAGGATGACGGAACATGGTTCCGCGGAATGACCGATTTTAGCAAGCTTACAGTTCATTGTGTAAAGGGCAGCAATGCCGATAAGTATTTTACTGAGGACATATACACCATTACAAACTGGGCTAACGATTCATCGGGAGAAGAGGCAACTCAAAAATTTGAAAAGAAGCCGAATTATATGACGGACGGCAAATATAAGCTCCATGTTGAATATATTAGCGAATAATTAAAAATGCGGGCTGCGGCTTCCGCAGTCCGCAACTACAACATGAAATGAGGACTCAATATTATGGAAAAAGCAATTTACTATGCAAAAAAATCCTGTGACACTATGATGCGCAAGTTTGACGCACCCGACTTGCCGCCAAAGGGAAAATTTCACTATCATCAGGGCGTGTTTCTCTCCGGCATGATGAACACATACAAGGTGTGCAAAGACGAGAAATATTACAATTATATCAAAAAATGGGTTGATTCTATAATCTATCCCGACGGCTCGATTCACGAATTCGACAGAAATATGCTCGATGATATTCAGCCGGCGATACTGCTTTTTGATTTGTACAGGGACAGCGGAGACGACAGATACAAAATTGCGCTTGACACACTCATGAAGGTGCTGCACGATTGGCACTGCAACCCGATAGGCGGATTTTGGCACAAAGAGTACAACAAAAATGAAATGTGGCTTGACGGCCTGTATATGGCAGGTCCGCTCGAGGCAGAGTACAGCGCAGCATTCGGCGACATGAGTTTCATTAACACCGCGGTTGAGCAGATAATTATCATGCGCGACCATATGCAGGATAAAAAGACAAAGCTGCTCTATCACGCATGGGATTATTACAAACAATGCAACTGGGCAAATCCCGACACGGGTCTTGCTCCCGAGTTCTGGGGCAGAGCGCTCGGATGGTATGTGGTGGCGATACTCGATATTCTTGAATTTTTGCCCGAAGACCACCCGAAGAGGGATGAAATCATCTCGATAGAGCTTGAAGTGCTCGAGGCGCTGACAAAATATCAGGATGAAAAAACCGGTATGTGGTATCAGGTGGTTGACAAAGGCGACAGAGAGGGCAACTGGGTAGAATCGTCGTGTACCTGCCTGTTCTCTTATGCCATGGCAAAGGCCGTGCGCATGGGTCTTGCGGACAAAAAATATCTTGACATTGCCATGAAGGCCTTTGAGGGCGTTATAAACAATTCCGTTGAGGAAAAAGACGGCGATTTGTTAATCGGCGGCGTGTGCATAGGTACGGGCGTGTGCTCATATGAGGGTTACATAGCGCGCCCCACAAGCATTAACGACCTCCACGGCGTAGGCGCTTTTCTGCTCATGTGCGCGGAGATTGCAAGACATCAGTAATCATAAACTCAGAAAAAACATCCCGAAGCACGGCGCTCGGGATGTTTTTTGGCATTTGTGCGGCAAAACGAGTGTCGAAATACGGCAAAATTTCTATTGACAAACCGCGCTTACACTGCTATAATTTAATTAAATGCAATGACCGAGAACAAGTAGGTGCTCCGTATGTGCAAAGAGAGCTGTCGTTTGCTGCGAGACAGAGGCTAAAGAGCATTGAATACATCTTGCGAGCAGTGTACCGAAAGGCGACGAGTAGGCTGCAACGGGTGTTCCCGTCACAGAACTTAAGGTATTGATATACCTTTTAAGGCTGTCGCCGTGAGGCGGCGGTAAATTGAGGTGGTACCACGGGTTAATTTGTATCCCGTCCTCTTTTTTGTGAGGACGGGATTTTTGTATATCTTTTGAATTTCGTCCTTGAACTAAAGAAAAAGGAGAAAGTAAAATGCCAATTACCGAGATTTTGAGAAAGAATGCGGATTTCTACCCGAATGATGTAAGTCTGGTGGAGATCAACCCGAAACTGGAAAACCAGACGAGGATGACGTGGAGAGAGTACGCTCTCATCGAGTCCAACCCGAACAACGCTTATCGCAAGGAGATTACCTGGAGCGAGTTTAACAAAAAGGCAAACCGATTTGCCAATCTTCTGCTCACAAGGGGCATCAAAAAAGGCGACAAGGTTGCCGTGCTGATGATGAACTGCATAGAGTGGCTGCCGGCGTATTTCGGCATACTCAAGACGGGCGCGCTCGCTGTACCGCTCAATTACAGATATGAATCAAAGGAGATAAAATACTGCCTGGAGCTCTCCGATGCGGACGCGATAGTCTTCGGCCCCGAGTTTATCGGCAGGGTGGAGCAGATTTGCAACCGAGTGCCCAAGGTGAAGATGTGGTTCTATGTGGGCGAGGATTGCCCCAGCTTTGCCGAAAGCTATGACAAGCTGGTGTCATATTGCTCTACCAAGAATCCAGACATCAAGCTGACGGACGACGATTTCGGTGCGATATACTTCTCGTCGGGTACGACGGGCTTCCCCAAGGCTATATTGCATAAGCACAGAAGCCTTATGCACGCCGCCGTAACCGAGCAAAATCACCATTCGCAGACCAAGGACGATGTGTTCCTGTGCATACCTCCGCTCTATCACACGGGCGCAAAGATGCACTGGTTCGGCTCGCTGCTTGTGGGCGGCAAGGCGGTTATACTGCGCGGTATAAAGCCTGAATGGATACTAAAAACCGTGTCGGACGAAAAATGCACCATAGTGTGGCTGCTTGTGCCGTGGGCTCAGGATATACTCGACGCCATAGAGAACGGCAGCGTTAACCTGAAGGATTACGAACTGAGCCAATGGAGACTGATGCACATAGGTGCGCAGCCGGTGCCGCCGAGCCTTATCAGGCGCTGGCAATCCATATTTCAGAATCAGGATTACGATACTAACTACGGTCTTTCTGAATCAATCGGCCCCGGATGCGTGCATCTGGGCGTTGGCAATGAGCACAAGGTCGGAGCAATCGGCAAGGCAGGCTTTGGCTGGGAGACAAGAGTTGTGGACGAAAAACGCAATGATGTCAGACAGGGCGAAATAGGCGAACTTGCCGTAAAAGGCCCGGGAGTCATGACGGAATACTATCACGACGAAAAGGCAACCGAAGAGGTGCTTGAGGACGGATGGCTGTTTACGGGAGACATGGCGCGCGAGGATGAGGACGGCTTTCTCTACCTGGTTGACAGGAAAAAGGATGTCATCATATCCGGCGGCGAAAATCTCTACCCGGTGCAGATAGAGGATTTCTTAAGAAAGCACGACAAGATAAGCGATGTGGCGGTCATCGGCTTGCCCGACGCGCGCCTGGGTGAGATAGCCGCCGCCATAGTACAGGTTAAGGACGGCATGGAGCTTACCGAGGCGGAGCTTGAGGATTTCTGCATGGATTTGCCGAGATACAAAAGACCGCACAGGTTTATATTTGCCGATGTGCCGAGAAACCCCACAGGCAAGATAGAAAAACCTTTGCTCAGAAAAATATACTGCGGAGAGAGCCTTGTGGCACAGCAGAATGAAATTGTACAGGAGGAAGATAAATGAAAAAGCTTTTGTTGGGTAACGCCGCGGTAGCACGCGGCGCATATGAGGCAGGAGTGCGCGTGGTTGCGTCATACCCGGGTACTCCGAGCACGGAGATTACCGAGGAGATAGTTAAATTTGACGAGGTGTATGCCGAGTGGTCACCGAATGAAAAGGTTGCCTGTGAGGTGGCAATCGGTGCGTCAATCGGAGGAGCAAGAGCGATGAGCTGCATGAAGCACGTTGGGCTCAATGTTATGGCAGACCCGGTGTTTACGGCAAGCTACACGGGGGTAAACGGCGGATTGGTGCTCTGCGTTGCCGATGACCAGGGTATGCATTCGTCGCAGAATGAGCAGGATTCGCGCCACTATGCCGAGGCTTCCAAGGTGATGATGATAGAGCCCTCCGATTCGCAGGAGTGCAAGGATTTCACCAAGGCAGCGTTTGAGCTTTCGGAGAAATACGACACCCCGGTGTTTGTGAGACTCTCCACACGCGTGTCACACTCTCAGAGCCTTGTTGAGACGGGCGAGAGAGAGGAAATAGAGCTCAAGCCGTACGAGAAAAATATCCCCAAGTATGTCATGATGCCGGCAATGGCGATGAAACGCCATTATGTGGTAGAGGACAGAATAGCTGCTCTCAAAGAATTTGCCGAGACGAGCGACCTGAACAGGCAGGAGATGAACGGCGCAAAGATAGGCGTTATCTCCGCAGGTATCGCATATATGTATGCCAAAGAGGCGCTCGGCGACAGGGTGAATTACCTCAAGCTCGGAATGGTTTACCCCATGCCTGAAAAACTGATTAAAGACTTTGCCGCGCAGTGCGACAAGGTGTATGTCATAGAGGAGCTTGACCCGGTTATAGAGAATCACTGCAAGGCAATCGGAGTAGACGTCATCGGCAAAGAGGTGTTTACGCTCATAGGCGAATACACGCCGAATATGATTCGCACAGCGGTGCTCGGCGAGGCGGCGCCAAAGTGCAGCGAGCTTGACGAGCAGATACCGGGCAGACCGCCCGTAATGTGCGCAGGATGTCCCCACCGGGGCACATTCTATGTGCTCAAAAAGCTCGGGCTTGTGGTGTCGGGAGATATCGGCTGCTATACCCTCGGTGCGGTTGCTCCGCTTGCCGCAGTGGATTCCACCATATGCATGGGTGCGTCCGTCAGCGCGGCGATGGGCATGGTTAAGGCGCGCGGCAGGGAGTTTTCCAAAAAGCTTGTGTCTGTCATAGGCGATTCCACATTTATGCACTCGGGCATAACGGGTCTTGTGGATATAGTCTACAACAAGGGCACAAACACGGTTATCATCCTTGACAACTCCATAACGGGCATGACGGGCCATCAGGACAACCCGACGACGGGCTACACAATCCGCGGCGAGGAGACAAAACAGGTTAATCTGATATCACTGTGCAAGGCGGTAGGCGTGGAGCACGTTGTTGTGGCAGACCCGTTTGATATCAAAAATTTTGAAAAGGTTGTCAAGCAGGAGATTGAGAGGGACGAACCCTCCATCATCATTGCTCAGAGACCGTGCGCTCTGCTCAAAAAGGTTAAGTACACAGGTCACTGCACAATAACCGATAAGTGCAAAAAATGCAAAATGTGCATGAAGCTCGGATGTCCGGCAATATCTGCCGACGGCGACGGAGTTAAGATAGACCTCGACCAGTGCAACGGCTGCGGGCTGTGCGTAAATGTATGCCCGTTTGAGGCAATTGTAAAGGAGGATAACTGATTATGACGAGAAATATAATGATAGTGGGAGTTGGCGGTCAGGGCACGCTCCTTGCAAGCAGAATCCTCGGTAACACGGTCATAAGCAAGGGCTATGATGTAAAGGTATCCGAAGTACACGGCATGAGCCAGCGCGGCGGCAGCGTTGTCACGTATGTTAAGTACGGCGACAAGGTTTTCTCGCCCATTATAGACAGGGGAGAGGCGGATATAATACTCGCCTTTGAGATGCTCGAGGCTTATCGCGCTCTGCCTTATCTCAAAGAAGGCGGCAAGATTATCGCCAACACCCAGGAGATAAACCCCATGCCCGTTATAACAGGCGCGGCGGAGTACCCCGAGAACATTGCGGATAAAATATCGTCCAAGGCGGAGCTTGTGCAGGTGGACGCGGCAAAAGCCGCTCACGAGGCAGGCAACATAAAAGCTGTCAATGTGGTGCTCATCGGCGTTATGGCAAAGAGCACGGATATACCTTATGAGGATTGGGCGGAGACTATTAAGACGACAGTTCCCGAAAAATTCCTTGATGTCAACCTCAAGGCGTTTGACATGGGATATAACATGTAAAAAATACACATTTTGCGTGTGGACAAGGAGGATAATATGGCTATGTGGCAACCCGACATCGAAGCGATGCCGAGAGAACAATTGAAAAAACTCCAGAGCGAGAGACTTGTCGCTCAGGTTGCAAGAATGTACAAAAATGTTGAGCTTTTCAGAAACAGAATGGACGAAAAGGGCTTGAAACCCGAGGATATTCACGGCGTTGAGGATTTGCACAAGCTTCCTTTTTCATACAAGCAGGATTTGCGCGACTGGTATCCCTACGGCCTGTTTGCCGTGCCGATGTCCGATATTCGCCGTGTACACGCGTCGTCGGGCACCACAGGCAAACCGATTGTTGTCGGCTACACCGAGGCAGACCTCGATATGTGGGCAAACTGCTTTGCGCGCATACTCGCCGCAGGCGGCATCGGCAAGGAGGATTTTGTCCAGGTGTCATACGGTCTGGGACTCTTTACGGGCGGCTTCGGCGCGTATGACGGCGCGGTGAAAATCGGCGCTACTGCAATACCGATATCATCCGGCAACACCAAAAAGCAGATTCAAACCATGATAGACTTCGGCGCGACGGTGCTCTGCTGCACCCCATCCTATGCAATGTACCTTGCCGAGACGATAAACGAGATGGGTCTGCGCGACCGCCTCAAGCTAAAGATGGGCATTTTCGGCGCGGAGCCGTGGACAGAGGAGATGCGCGTCAAAATTGAGGAAGGGCTCGGCTTAAAGGCGTTTGATATCTACGGGCTTTCCGAGATTATGGGCCCCGGCGTGGCGTATGACTGTGAGTATCAGTGCGGAATGCACATCTGCGAGGACAATTTCATAGCGGAGATAATCGACCCCGACACGGGCGAGGTGCTGCCCGAGGGTGCCAAGGGTGAGCTTGTGTTCACCACCGTAACCAAGGAGGGCTTCCCCGTTATACGCTATCGCACAAGAGATATATGCTCGCTCAACTACGAGAAATGCAAATGCGGCAGAACTCACATTCGTATGAACAAGCCTCAGGGCAGGAGCGACGATATGCTCATCATTAGAGGCGTAAATGTGTTCCCGTCACAGATTGAGGAGGTGCTGCTCAAGCTCGGCGAAGGCGTTACTCCCAACTATCAGATTATTGTTGACAGGGTGAACAACACCGATACATTCGATATAAATGTGGAAATGAGCGAGAGTATGTTCTCCGACGATGTCAAGTCGATAGAAAAGACCGAGAAAATGATAACAAACGGTCTGCGGAGCATCCTCGGTATAGGCGCCAAGGTTCATCTTGTGAACCCAAAATCCATCGAGCGCAGCAAGGGCAAGGCAAAGAGGGTTATCGACAAGAGAAAGCTTGTGTAGACGAAGGGAGAGATTTGTAATGTTTATAAAGCAGCTGTCCATTTTTGTCGAAAATAAATTCGGCAGACTGGAAAAAATCATTTCCGATTTAGGCAAAAACGGCATCAATATCAGTGCGCTGTCCATGGCGGACACTACGGATTTCGGCATACTGCGCATAATTGTGGATGATCCGGAAAAGGCGAGAGAGCTTCTGCGCGAATCGGGCGTTGTGGCAAAGTGTACCGAGGTGCTCTCATTTGTGATTGACGATAACTCGGGCGGTCTTGCAAATGTACTCAAAATCCTCACCGAGGAGGAAATAAGCATTGAATATATGTATGCCTTTGTCGGCAATGTACACGGCAAGGCGATTATGGTAGTGAAGGTGAGCGACGAGGAACGCACGGAGAAAATCTTTGTCGAGCGCGGCATAGAGATGCTCTCACCGTCGGATGTGTACAGAATATAATATTTTAATATATATTCGCAAGAAAAATTGGGATTTGTAAGGGAGAAAATATATGGATCTTACAATGCCGGGCACCGGAAACGCACTTGTTACAGAGTGCTATAAAACCCTTTTTATCGGTAAGAGGCTTCATATGATAGCTGTTGAAAATGGTGAATCAGTCAATATTTTAGACAGAAAAGTTACATTTTTGATATACAGTCAACAATGGCGAAACAGTTCGGATTTTGTATGGAACTTGGGAAAGGCAAGAAATTGACTTGTTGTGGAGATGAACCATACAATGCTTGCGAAAAGAAGTATGCAGAAAATAGTACATGGTTGCTGCATGAAGCATTCTGCTTAAACAGTCGGGCGGATGTATTTCATTCATATGAAAAACATCATTCGACAGTAAGAGATGCCTGTGAATTAGCAGAGGAACTCCATGCGAAAAACTTATTGCTGTATCATACAGAGGACAAAAATATATCCCGGCGAAAAGAATTTTATTACAATGAGGGCAGGAAATATTTCAGCGGAAATCTTTTGATTCCTGATGATTTAGAGTCAGTTGAACTTTGAAATTCCAATTTATACAACCGCACTGAAGGCAACCTGCACGGGTTGCCTTTTTTTACACCTGAAATTTTCTATGAGGTATTGTTTATTGATTATATATTCAAAACTTACAAAAAGGTAACTTAATAACAAAAAAGTGCGTACTTGTTTTTGAAAATCATTTGCATTACAATATGATCACAGAGCAGACAAGACACTCTGAATAAAATATCTTGGAGGTCACTATTATGGCACTTAAAAATGTAGCGGAACGGAATGAAGAAAAGATAAATCAACTCTGCTCGGTCATACAAAACGCTGACTGTGTTGTAATAGGCGCCGGAGCGGGATTTTCAACTTCTGCCGGATTTGCCTATGACGGTGAGCGCTTCAAAAAATACTTTTCTGATTTTGAAGAAAAATACGGCTTTCACGATATGTATTCCGGCGGTTTTTATCCGTACAAAACACAGGAGAAATTTTGGGCGTATTGGTTGAGGTATATCTATGTAAACAGATATATGGATACCCCAAAACCGATATATAAAGCGTTATTTGAATTGGTAAAGAACAGAGATTACTTTGTTATTACAACAAATGTAGACCATTGCTTTCAAAAAGCAGGTTTTGATAAGAAGCGTTTGTTTTACACACAGGGAGACTACGGGCTGTTTCAATGCTCGGTGCCTTGCTGCAATGAAACATTTGATAATTATAAAATAATTGTTGATATGATGGAACAGCAAGAGAATATGAAAATACCGTCATCTCTTATTCCCAAATGCCCTCATTGCGGAAAACCGCTGACCGTGAATTTGAGAAGCGACAATAAATTCGTACAGGATAACGGTTGGGATATGGCGGCGGAACGATACAGTAATTTTCTTAATACCCGAAAAAATCAAAAAGAATTGTTTTTGGAACTTGGAGTCGGTTACAATACGCCGGGAATAATAAAATATCCATTTTGGCAGATGACCGCAAAAAATCCAAACGCAACATATGCTTGTATCAATTATAATGAGGCGGTTTGTCCAAACGAAATTGAAAAACAATCAATTTGCATAAATGAAGATATAGGAAATGTAATAAACGAAATGAGGTAAATATATGCACGACATATGGAATCCGTGGCACGGCTGCAAAAAATGCAGCGAAGGCTGTCAAAACTGTTATATGTATTTTTTGGATCGTACTCGTGACAGAAACGGTGCAGATATTTATCGAACAAAGTCGGGGTTTAATTATCCGTTGCAAAAATACAAAAGCGGTGAATATAAGATTAAAAGCGGCGAGTTTATCCGTGTGTGTATGACCTCGGATTTCTTTCTTGAAGAAGCTGACGAATGGCGCGGCGGTGCGTGGGAAATTATGAAAAAGCGGAGTGATGTTAAATTCTTTTTGCTTACTAAACGCCCTGAAAGAGTTAGCCGCTGCCTGCCGCCCGATTGGGGCGACGGTTGGGAAAATATATTTTTCAATGTAACTTGTGAAAATCAACGCCGAGCCGATGAACGAATACCTATTTTGTTTTCGTTGCCGTTTAAGCATAAAGGGGTCATGTGTGCGCCGTTTATCGGAAAAATCAGTTTGGAAAAGTATTTGCAAAAAGGGATTATTGAGCAAGTAATCTGCGGAGGCGAAAACTATGACGGCTCACGGCCGTGTAATTTTGAATGGGTGAAAAAACTTCGTGCTGAATGTGAAAAGTACAATATAACATTTTGTTTTATTGAAACAGGAACGAATTTTATAAAGGATGGCAAAAAATATTTTTTGCCGAGAAAATCCGTACAAAGTGAAATGGCTTTTAAGTCCGGAATGAATTTTATCGGTAAACCGATTGAGTTTAAGCTGACTGACGAGTTTGGAAAAGAAATTCCGACGGAACAGTTATATGTTCCGCATTACAGAAAGAATTGCGATAAGTGTGCAAGCCGTCTTATTTGTAACGGCTGCTCAGACTGCTCAAAATGTGAGTGAGGAATTATGAATATATCAGAAACGGTAATAAAACTAAATGATATGTTACTTGCGGAAATGCCGCAATATGCAGAGCAGGCAAAAAACTTTGATAAAACCTTTCAATCTCAAAGGCGGCTGCTCAGAAGTCTTATGAATGTCAGACCGCCAATGCGTGTAAGTGAGGATTTTTTACACTTGCAAGATGAATTGCTGAAATCGGAAACTGTCGAAAAAGGAATCGTTGATACAGAAAAATTTGGCGGTAAAATTGTGCTTTGGCAAGGAGATATAACACGGCTCAAAATTGAAAAAGTTGTGTTTAATGTGTTCAAGGATATAGATTATGAAATTTATAAACAATTATTGAAAAAGCACTCTGTTTAAGTTTATAATTAAAACACGGGGCGGTGCGGCGCAAACCGCGGCTTGCAGCCGTGTCTTTTTTGCAAAAATTAATTATCGGTAAACATTTATGTAAAAATATTGACTTTGCGTAAAAAAACGGATAAAATTTATATATAATAATTATCTTCTGTCGGGGATACAATTATATTCAGGGAGAGGGATAATAATGAAATTGACAGAAAAAAAGCTGCTGACAACACTTGCA
>CAJLYL010000004.1 GCA_905210855.1 uncultured Clostridia bacterium | reverse complement strand
CCGACCTACACCCTTAGCAGGGGCGCCTCTTCGGCCTCTTGAGTACTTCTCCGTATGCATTATCGGCAGCCGAAATTGCCGATAAACTCAAATAAATATAAAATTGTTAAGTGGCGGAGAGGCAGAGATTCGAACTCTGGGTGCTTTCGCATCACTAGTTTTCAAGACTAGCTCCTTAAACCACTCGGACACCTCTCCATGCAGCAAAATCGAGCACATCGAAATCAGCTACCTATATATAATACCACGCAGAGGCGCACTTGTCAATAACTTTTTTTAAAAATAGAGCGAAAATTGAGCAAAAAAACGCCAAAAACGCGCATACCCCCTCAAAGCCGCTCAAAAATAATCCTACGCCCCGTCTCTCAAAGCTCCCAGCTTTTTTCGGTTTTCACAATGCATTCATAAAGCTTGTCCATATTCCACCTCATGTATATGGTATCACGGCGGCAACCGCTTGTCAATAAATTTTTGCAAAAACAAAATATCTTGTAAAACCTTCGCACATATGTTACAATATCATCAAAAGGAGAATGATAGACATGAAAACATCAGAAAAATTCGTACTGCGCAGCATAGCGGACAGCTATGTTGTAGTGCCGGCCGGTGACAATATAGTCGATTTCGGCGCGATGATAACCATTAATGAAACAGGCGCATATATATGGAATCTGCTGCAAAACGACATCGATATGGACGCGGTTGTGTCCGCAATGTGCGCCGAGTTCGATGTTGACGAGGCAACCGCGCGCGCCGACGCCGAGGAGTTTGTCGGCATACTGCGTGATAATCGGGTGCTCGCAGAATGAGCGTGATTAAAAAACAGATTTTCAGCATAAACGACCTTGCACCCTTTATTGCCGAGAGGGTGAGCACGGGCGCGTCCGTGCGCTTTACCGTGACGGGCAACAGTATGTTTCCGCTGTTTGCAAACCGCCGCGACCAAGTGACCGTGTCCGCACCCGAGGATATCCGCAAATATGACATAGTGCTGCACCGCCGCGCGGACGGAACTTACATATTGCATCGCGTGATAGCCGTGCGCGGCGATGTGCTCACCATAGCCGGCGACAACGAGACCGAGAGGGAGAACGGCGTAAAAACCTCTCAGGTGATTGCAAAGGTGACCGGCTTCACGCGCAGGGGCAGGGAATTCTCCGTGAATAATCCGCTCTACCGCGCATACAGCCGCGTCTGGCTCGCCGTGTTTCCGGCGCGGCATATTATTCTGGCAGTCCTGCTGATTGTAAGGAGGGCTTTTTCTCATGCAAAAAGCACAAAATCAAAATAAAGAAAGAACGGGAAAAGCGGGAAAAGCGGGAAAAACCGCGGCGCGTTGGATTTTTTGCAATGCAAAAAAATCCGCTCCGGCAATTGCCGCCCTCGCCGCAATCGGCGCGGCAATGTCCTATCTCTCCGTGCGCTTCGCCTTTGTGTCGCGCTCCGTGGTAGACATAGCCGTGGGCAGCGCGCAGGGCAGCCTGGGGCAGACGGTGGCTCTGCTCTTTGTGCTAATTGCCCTGCAAATGGCGGCGCATATAGCCTATACCCTCGTCGAGGTGCGCTCGGTGTGCACCTTGTCAAACAGTATTCAAAATTCCGTTTTCCGCACCGTGCTCGGGTCGGATTATCTCAGCCTGTCCGCCGTGCATTCGGGAGAGACGGTCAATATGCTCTCAAGCGACGTTTCCGTGGTTACGTCCGGCGTTCTCGGCACAGTGCCGAGGGTTTTTGCGGTGGTGTCTCAGCTGCTGTTCAGCCTGTGGGCGCTGTTTACGCTGGATTCTCATCTGGCGCTGATTTGCATAGTCGCCTTTCCGCTCGTCACCCTTGCCGCCAGGCTCTACGGCAGACGGATGAAACTGCTGCACAAGCAGTGCCGCGCAAGCGACGGCAGGATTAAGGCGTATATGCAGGAGATGATTCAAAACGTGCTTGCCGTCAAGGCTTTTGTGCGCGAGGAACTCTGCGCCGCGCGCCTGGGCACATTGCAGACCGAAAACCGCCGCCTCAATGTGCGCCGCGGTGTAATCAGCATCCTGGCTAACCTCATGTTTTTTGTCATGATGACGGTCGGCTATTATCTCGCCCTTGCCTGGTGCGCATACAAAATATCCGCCGGCATAATGACCGTGGGCACTCTCACTGCGGTGCTTCAGCTTGTGGGGCAGCTCCAGGAGCCTTTCGGCGATTTTTCATCGCTCATCCCGGGGTGGTATGCAACGCTTGCCTCGGCGGAGCGGCTCATCAGCCCGGAGGACATGGAGCAGGATTCCCCCGTGCGCACCGTGAGCGGATTTGAGGGGATAGACGCGGAGAACGTCAGCTTCGCCTACGGCGGCGAGCCGATTCTGCGCTCCGCATCGCTCAGTGTGAACAAAGGGGAGATAATCGGCATATCCGGCATATCCGGCATTGGCAAGAGCACCCTTATGCAGCTGCTCATGGGCATTCTGCATCCCGACAGCGGCGCGGTGTATGTGCGCTGTGCCGGGGGGCGCGTCGTCTCGGACGGCTCGCTGCGCTCTCTCTTTGCCTATGTGCCCCAGGGCAACATGATTCTCTCCGGCACGGTGAGGGATAACATAGCTTTTTTTGCCGAGGATGTGCCGGAAGATAAAATCATTGCCGCGGCAAAGGCGGCTTGCATTTTCGATTACATATCGTCTCTGCCGGACGGCTTTGACTCCGTGCTCGGCGAGGGCGGCACAGGACTGTCCGAAGGGCAGATTCAGCGCATAGCCGTGGCGCGCGCTCTCTGCACCGACCGCCCCGTCGTCCTGCTGGACGAAGCCACCTCCGCACTGGACGAGGCTACCGAGAGGGAGCTGATTTCAAACATAAAAAACATGAGCGGCAAAACCTGCGTTTTCATCACTCACAAGAGGGCGGCTCTGGAGATTTGCGACAGGGTCATTTCCATAAAAAACGGCAGCGTTGTGTGACGAAAACCTCGGGAGAAAATACGGACGAAAAATGTCATCTGTGAAAATATACAACAGATTTATCTCCCAATTATGTGTTTTACACAAAATATTAAATTATTAAAAAAACAGCGCAAAAACGCTTGACAAACTCGCCTTGCTCTGTTAGAATTTAGGTAACGATTAGATTTAAGAATAGGGAGATGTATGTCTAATGAAAAATAATTTGTTAAAGTCGGTTGCGGCAGCTGCAACTGCATCGGCATTATTGTTCTCGACTGTGACATCGTTTGCGGCGACGGCGACGACTGTTACGACATATAAGGATGGCAATACGGTCGGTGTAACATCGCAGATCACAGGAGCTACCCCGAGTAAGATGATTACATATCTTGCGAGCACTGCTACAAGTGTATCAAATGCAAGCCAGATAAAGTATATCGGTCAGCAGACTGTTCCGTCAAGTGGTAGTGTTACTTTTTCGTATGAGATTTCGGGAACCGATTTTGCGGAGAATACACCAATTGCTACGATTAAATATGGCTCGGATGATTCTTCAATAGCCACAGCGCTCAATGGTGACGCAGCTAAAGAGATTCAGTATGGCCCGTTGTCGATAACAAAAAACAATTGTGTAATTACGATTGGTGAGACTAATCCTGAGGATTTGGATGGTACCACTGTTAATATCGGTAACGGTGATGAGATTATTGTTAATTTCCAGGCTGATGAAAATTATCAGGTCAAAGAAGTTTACTTGGATGGTGAATCAAAACAGGATGCGGTAACTGCAGGAAAGATTAGAGTTAAATATACCGGAAAATCGATAAACCTTGCAATAATCTGCGGAGCTATTTTGCAAGCTCAAACTAATGTTGTTAAAGTTAGAGACTTTATAGAAAGTGATTTTGCTGCAGGTGAGTCGAGCGCTAATTCAATCGGTATTGTGTGCAGCGGTGTAAGGAGTAACGAAACTGCGAATGTAACGTTTGGTGTGTATGCTGTTGACGCAAATGGTAAGGCCTACAAGTATGATGATAATGCTGCTGATGCAAACGGTTTCTTCCCTGCACAGGTAGATAGCGATGGTTTCTACGCGGTTCAGTTTGTGAAAGCGGATAGCGGTAAGGATTTGCCGGCAGGACTCTATCCGGCATATAAAGATAGTGAGGGAAAAATTTCTTGGAGAGATGTTGGTGGAGCTCCCCAGAGTTTAAACAATTAACAAACTCGGCATATAAGAATTGGAGGGAAAATATCATGAGAAATTATATAAAGCCTTCGGCTGAGGTTGTTGAGCTTGCTGTAAAAGAATCTGTAAGCGCACTTTCACAGCCTACTGCTAAAAAAAGAGATTTTGGTTTTGGATCAAAGAAGAAAGCTATCAGCTTGACCCAGTATTCAACACTTTTTGCGTCGGTTCAGAACAATGCAACTACACAAGGCTAATAATTAAACAAAAATTCAACCGGTGCGGAATTCTCCGCACCGGTTTTCTCGTGCGCAAATAAACACCTAACAGAGAGCCTCCCTTGCCCTAAAGGGAGGTGCCGCCGGTCAAACAATATTTTTTGCAAAATATTGTTTGACGAAAAGGGCGGCGGAGGGATTCAGTTCTGCTAAGATGTCACTCCGGAAAAACAATTTTTGCTTGAAAAATCTGCCGCGATATGATACAATACACCTATGAAAGGGTGATGACGATGGCACTGGACGGAGCTGCAATCGCCGCCGTTGTGCATGAGCTGCGCGAAAAAACGGTCGGCGGCAGAGTAGACAAGATACACCAGCCCGAAAGGGACGAAATAATAATCAACATCAGGTGCGCAGGCAACAATCTGCGCCTGCTTTTGTGCGCAAATCCGTCGTTTCCGCGGCTGCACCTGACCGAGATGTCAAAGGAAAATCCGGCTTCGCCGCCGATGTTTTGTATGCTGCTGCGCAAGCACCTGTCCGGCGGCAAGATAACGGGGGTGGAGCAAATCGGCTTTGAGCGCATAGCCGTGATAAGAATAGAAGCAAACGACGAGATGGGATTTTTGTCGGAGAAGAGGCTCATAATAGAAATAATGGGCAAGCACTCAAACATCATCCTGACGGACGCGGAGGGAAAAATCCTCGACTGCATAATCCATGTTGACATGACGGTGAGCTCCGTGCGCACGGTGCTGCCGGGGCTAAAATACGAGCTGCCGCCGTCGCACGGCAAGGATAATCCGCTCGAAGCCGACGCGGACGGCGCGGAGGTACACCTCACGGGGGCGGACACGCCGATGTTCCGTCAGCTTATGGACGCATACTGCGGCATAAGCCCGATGATGGCGAGGGAGATAATATACCGCTCCGCAGGCGACGCGGACGCGCTCGGCTCTGCTGTGCCCCGGGCGGTGCGGCGCAGGGCGGCGCAGTGCTTTGAATTTATGTTTGACAAAATCCGACGCGGCGAATTTGCGCCTACGGTGCTGTCGGACGCGGAGAGCGGCAAGATGCTTGAGGTGTGCGCCGAGGACATCACGCTTTACGGCGAATCCGCGGCGAAGGAGCATTTTGAATCCATGAGCGCAGCGCTCGACAGTTTTTATATGAAAAAAGCCTCGGGCGAGAGCATGAGGCAGAAGAGCGCGGATTTGCTCAAATTTGTGAACAACAACATAGAGCGCTGCCGCAAGAAGCTGCAAATTCAAAACGAAACCCTGCAAAAGGCGTCCGGCAGAGACAAATACAAGCTGTACGGCGACCTTGTGACGGCGAACATATATCGCATAACCCAAGGGATGAAAGGGATAGAGGCGCAGAACTATTATTCCGAGAGCGGCGAGACGGTGAAGATTCCGCTCAGAGAGGAGCTTACGCCCTCGCAGAATGCGCAGAGATATTACAAAAAATACGCCAAGGAGAAAACCGCCGAGGAGCAGACCGTGAGGCAAAAGCAGCTTAACGAGGCGGAGATTGACTACCTGGAATCGGTTCAGCAGTCAATCGGCAATGCGGAAAACTTAAGCGAGGTTAATCAGATAAGGGACGAGCTGATAGAACAGGGGTATCTCAAAAACAAAGGCAGGGTGAAAAAAGGCAAGGGCGGCAAAAAGGCGTTTTTGCCCGAGCCGATGCATTTTGTCAGCAGCGACGGCTACGACATCTATGTGGGCAAGAACAACCGCCAGAATGACTATGTTACGCTGAAAATAGGCCGCTCCACGGATATATGGTTTCACACCAAGGGAATACACGGCAGCCACGCCATAGTCAAGACGGGCGACGCGGAGCAGGTGCCGGACGAGACCTACATCGAGGCGGCGTCGCTGGCGGCATATTACAGCCGCGGCAGAAACGGCAAAAATATCCCCGTGGACTACACCGAGGTTAAAAATGTGAAAAAACCCTCCGGTGCGCGCCCGGGCATGGTGATATACGTTAATTATAACACAATTTATGTCACCCCCGACGAGAAATTGATCGTCAAACTTGCCAAAAATAAAAAATAAACGGTTTTTTCGCCGAATACCCTTGACTTTTTCGGGGTAGGTGTGATAAAATAATTTATGTTGACTTTTTATCATAATCGGAGGTGAAACATATGCCTAATATTAAATCTGCAAAGAAGAGAGTATTGGTTATTGAGACCAAGACCCTGAGAAATCAGATGATTAAAACAAATCTTAAGACCTGCATCAAGAATTTTGAAGCAAGCGTTGCAAGCAACGACAAGGCTAAGGCGCAGGAGACCTACAAGCTCGCAGTTAAGAAGATTGACCAGGCAGTGGCTAAGGGTATTCTCCACAAGAACACAGCTGCCAGAAAGAAAGCTCAGCTTTCTCTCAAGCTTAACAAGATTGCGTAAGCGGAAACGTGAAAACGTGAAAACGTGAAAAACGTGAAAAATTAAGATTTATTATATAAAACCCTCACACGGAGCGTGTGAGGGTTTTGTATTTTGCCGTGCAGACACATTTCGGGGCATAAAATTTTTTTGAAAAATATTGCTTCTGCATGGTGACAAAATCCCAAATATATGCTATAATTACATACAGATTATGTTAATAAAATTTTCGGGAAATCATGACCAATATGAGCAAAAGATTTTTGAGCTTGTTTATGTCGCTGGTGATGTGTTTATCTTTGATGCAGCCGGCGGCATTTGCGGAAGCTGCGCAAACAGAATCTGTCATTGCGCAGGAACAGCAAGAGTAACAGCAAAAAATCGAGGCTTCGGCAGACGTGTACGCGGAGCGGGAGCAGACGGGCGCTGAATCTCTTCCGTCATTGCAGAGCAATGCCGAAAACGGAATCGCATTGCAATCGGTATATGATGTTGCAAGTGTTGGCAGTACCGCTTATACATCACTGTAAGATGCATTTGCCGCGGCAAAAGATGGCGACACCATTAAGCTGCTGAAAAATGTAACGGATGATTTCACTGTTGATAAAGACATCACAATTAACCCGAATGATAAATCTGTCAACGGCACTGTCAACGTTAATTCCGACAGCACGCTGACGCTTGACGGCGCAGATATGGAAGATGAAAGCAGCGTCGGCATTTATGAATCGCACAAATTCAGAGTTGAGGCTAACGTTTATAATGGATGTGACGGAAAGGGCGTCCTGTACATTCAAAAGGACGGCGAGACCGACCCGACCGCATTAACGAGCGGTAATGACGGATATGAATATGACTTTGAGCCAAAGGAATTTTCCGACGAGGAAACAGGCACTTATAAAATATGGGCAGAGGTGACAAAAGAGGGCTACACGCGCAAAAGCAAGGTGTACACTCTGCACGTCGGGGCAGACCTCACGAAAGCGGAAATCACCCTGAAGCAGGACAGCTTTACCTATACGCCGTCTGCCGGCGGTGCGCAGGAATTCACCGCGGAGATAGAGTCCGTGTCGATCGCATATCCCGAGAAAAACGTGCCGTTGACCGTACCGGACACGGCATATACCGTCAGCGGCAACAAGGGAACAAACGCAGGAGACGGCTACACTGGCTACACTCTCACAATCACAGCGATAAATGGCAGCGGATATATCGGCTCTAAGACCGCAGACTGGAGTATTAAACCGCTTGTGCTGACCGACGTGGCTGCGTGGGACTATGTTAAGGAATACGACGGCACCAAAACGGTTGATGCCGACGATATTGTAAAAAATAAAAATATGGCGCCGTATTTACATTATGAGGGCGGCAGTAATAATGACAGTCTTACACTCGAGTACGGCAAGGATTATGACATTACAGACGTGTCGGCTGATTTTCCCGACGCGCGGAAACACCGCTGCGTCGGGGTATTTTTTTCTAATCCGCATCAGTCACCCTGTCAGTCACCCAAAGGTGACTGAACTCCAACATTTGGCTTTGTTGTTCTTTGAAAAAATATGCTCATGATATTGCGGTGAACATATCAAAAAAATATTTTTCTCTCCATATTTGCAAAATTCCGCTTACTGTTTTTGAAAATCTATTGAAACCGACAAAAAAATATGATACAATTAACTCATGTGAAAAACAAGGAGAAGTGACACAACATGAAATTGGGCATAGTTGGATTACCAAATGTAGGAAAGAGCACGCTTTTTAATGCGATAACTCAGGCAGGGGCGGAATCCGCCAATTATCCGTTCTGCACCATAGAGCCGAATGTGGGCGTTGTGGCGGTGCCGGACGAGAGACTCGATAAGCTGTCCGAGATGTATAATCCGAAGAAAACCACTCCGGCGATTATAGAGTTTGTGGACATAGCCGGATTGGTGAAAGGCGCAAGCCGCGGCGAGGGATTGGGCAACAAGTTCCTGTCGCACATACGCGAGGTGGACGCGATAGTCCATGTGGTGCGCTGCTTTGAGGACGGCAACATAGTCCATGTGGACGGCTCGATAGACGCCTGCCGCGACGCGGAGACAATCAACATGGAGCTGATTTTTGCAGACCTGGAGGCGGTGGAAAAACGCCGCGACAGAGTGGCAAAGATGGTGAAAACCGGTGACAAGAAATACAAAGCGGAGCTTGAGCTGCTCGAGAGAATCCACGCGGCGCTCGAGGACGGCAAGCCGGCAAGGAGTGTGGAGATATCCAAGGAGGAGCAGGAATACATGAAAGAGCTGTTCCTGCTGACAACAAAGCCCGTCATCTATGCGGCAAACGTTGCCGAGGACGACTTTGTAAACGGAATAGACAACAACCCGAATGTGAAAAAGCTTGAGGAGCTGGCAAAAGCGGAAAACGCCGAGGTGCTGCCGATAAGCGCGCAGATAGAGGAGGAGCTGTCCGAGCTTGACGATGACGACAAGGCGGCGTATCTTAATGAGCTGGGGCTGAAGGAATCGGGGCTTAACCGCCTGGTAAAAAAGAGTTACAGCCTGCTCGGGCTTATAAGCTTCCTCACAAGCGGCTCGGACGAGTGCCGCGCATGGACCATCAAAAGGGGCACAAAGGCACCGCAGGCAGCCGGAAAAATCCACACGGATTTTGAAAAAGGCTTCATAAGAGCCGAAGTTGTGTCATATGATGACCTGATGCTGTGCGGAACTTATGCCGCGGCGCGCGAAAAAGGGCTGGTGCGCCTGGAGGGCAAGGATTATGTAATGAATGACGGCGACATAGTGCTCTTCCGCTTTAATGTGTGATTTGAGACAGGATTCGACACGGTTTGGCACTCGGCTTGGCAATTTGAGAACAAACTGTTAACAAATGACTTATTGAGAAAACAAAAGCAAAACGGCGATTTTTTGAGATATCGGGCGATATTTTCAAAAAATCGCCTTATTGTTTGGTTGCAAATGTGACGATTTGAGATATAATTATATTTAGAAATTAGCAAACAAGCAATTTGAGTGCTAAATGCAAAAAATAATATTTTTTAATATACGGGAGGTAATTTATCATGACTATCAAGCCATTGGCAGACAGAGTAGTTATCAAAATGATTGAGACAGAGGAGACCACAAAGAGCGGCATCGTTCTCACGGGCAGCGCAAAGGAGAAGCCGGAGGTTGCCGAGGTGCTGGCGGTTGGCCCCGGAGGCGTGGTTGACGGCAAGGAAATCAAAATGGAGATAAAGGTGGGCGACAAGGTGCTCATCAGTCAGTATGCCGGCACAAAGGTAAAGCTTGACGGCGAGGAGAAAATCATTGTAAGACAGGGCGACATACTCGCAGTGGTTGAGTAATTTTTATTGCATAAACAACATTTTATATATCGGAGGTAATTAATCATGGCTAAACAGATTTTATTCGGAGAAGAAGCAAGACGCGCTCTCCAGGCAGGCGTTGACCAGCTGGCGGACGCAGTTAAAATAACGCTGGGCCCTAAGGGCAGAAACGCGCTTTTGGACAAGAAATTCGGCTCGCCGCTCATCACAAACGACGGTGTTACCATAGCAAAGGAGATTGAGCTGGAGGATCCGTTTGAGAACATGGGCGCTCAGCTTGTGAAAGAGGTTGCCACAAAGACAAACGACGTTGCCGGCGACGGTACAACCACCGCAACCCTGCTTGCACAGGCTATCATCAGAGAGGGTCTTAAGAATGTTGCCGCAGGCGCAAACCCGATGATTGTGAGAAAAGGTATTCAGAAAGCTGTTGACGCGGCTGTTGAGTACATCAAGGACAACGCCAAGACGGTGAGCGGTAAGGACGACATCTCCCGTGTTGCGTCCGTATCCGCGGCAAACGACTACATCGGCTCGCTCATTGCCGACGCAATGGAGAAGGTGTCGAGCGACGGCGTTATCACCGTGGAGGAATCCAAGACAGCCGAAACTTACAGCGATGTTGTTGAAGGTATGCAGTTCGACAGAGGCTACATCTCCCCCTACATGGTTACCGATACCGAGAAGATGGAGGCTGTGCTCGACGACGCAAGCATACTCATTACAGACAAAAAGATATCCAACATACAGGAAATTCTGCCGCTGCTCGAGCAGATCGTAAAGGTGGGCAAGAAGCTGCTTATCATTGCGGAGGACATCGAGGGCGAGGCTCTCACGACTCTTATCGTGAACAAGCTGCGTGGCACTTTCAACTGCGTTGCGGTTAAGGCACCGGGATTCGGCGACAGAAGAAAAGAAATGCTCCAGGATATAGCAATCCTCACCGGCGGACAGGTAATCAGCTCAGACCTCGGATTTGAACTTAAGGACACAACTCTTGATATGCTCGGCAGCGCTAAGCAGGTTAAGATATCCAAGGAGAACACAATCATAGTTGACGGCAACGGCAACAAGGACGCTATTGCCGACAGAATAGCCGTAATCAAGAATCAGATTGCCGAGACAACATCGGAATTTGACAAAGAAAAGCTCCAGGAAAGACTGGCTAAGCTCTCCGGCGGCGTAGCCGTAATCAAGGTCGGCGCGGCAACCGAGACAGAGATGAAAGAGATGAAGATGAGAATAGAGGACGCGCTGGCAGCTACCAAGGCGGCGGTTGAGGAAGGCATCATCGCAGGCGGCGGCACATCATATGTAAACGCTATCCCTGCCGTTGAAAAAGTGCTTGACACCGTGACGGAGCCGGACGAGAAGACAGGCGTAAAAATCATCCTCAAGGCACTGGAAGAGCCGGTTAAGCAGATTGCAAAGAATGCCGGACTCGAAGGCTCGGTTATCCTCGACAAGGTAAGCGCAAGCAAACCGGGAGTTGGCTTCAACGCCCTCACCGAGGAATATGTTGACATGATAGACGCCGGAATTGTTGACCCGGCAAAGGTTACAAGAAGCGCTTTGCAGAATGCGGCAAGCGTTGCAAGCATGGTGCTCACCACAGAGAGCGTTGTTGCGGACAAGGAAGACCCGAATGCGGCAGCCCCCGCAGGCGGCGCACCGGGCGCAGGCATGGGAATGTATTAATGCCGGAACCGTAAAATTAAATATTGAAAGTATTGAAAAAAGCCTGCTGATGAAAAAGTCAGCAGGCTTTTTGAGCTGTTGTGCAGTACAATACTAAGCCAGCTCCATAGCGGTTGCCATGAGCGGCTCATTTGCCGCATAAATCGCGTCGAACTGCGCAAGCGGCAGTGGATTCTCTCCGCGCCCCACCTCCACCGTGTACCCGGGCAGATTGTAGTAGGAGATAAACCAATCCTTGTAGCCGGCATAGCCGGATTCGGACGGCGTCGTCTCCGCCTCGTATCCGCTTACGCGGCTCAATTCCTCAGCAATGGCGCGCGAGTGCTCCGGCTCGTAGTCAAGGTACTTCCAGTATATTACCTCGCCCTGCGTGTGGTATGATATGGTCAGCGCAAACGAATGCTCCAGGGTAAATTCATATGCCGCGCGGCTCTCCGGTGCGGACAGCGGCGCAGTGCCCACAAAATCGCGCGGCGCAGGGCTGACAAAGCCCCCTTCAAACTTGATTGCGCGCGCATTCATCCAGCCGGCAGGGTAGTTGAGATTCGGGTCTGTGCCGAGGATGTTTGCTTTCCAGCCGCTCGGGTACGGAATAAACGGATAGTCGGCAGATATGCCGCGCGTAAGGTTTACAAAAAATTCGTCGGTTATTCCGCCGTTTACCAAATCCACTCCGTCGGGATTGACAAGCGGCATTATGTACAGCGTGCGCGTTTCGTAGAGCTGCGCGGCACTCTTGCCCGATATTCCTCCGCCGAAGGCATATGCCTGCGCGTAGCTCTCGGCAAACTTGAGCACAAGCGGCGTGGTTATCCACTCGTTGGCATGGTGAGAGGCGTTAAAGAACACCTCGGTCTGCCCCGTGCCTATCTTCATTACGCCTATGGGAGTACCCATGACGCTGTTGCCGGCGGAGGACGCAGTCACAAAGGGATAGCGCGCCGTTATGCCCTCGGTGACAAGCGCAGTGAGGGCGGAGCCGTAGTCAACATTTGTCGGCACCACGTTAAAACCGAGCGGCACCGTGACAAACTCGCCGCCTATGTCCTCGCCGATGTCGGGGTTTGCTGTGATAATCGCCGCCGCGTCCGCTCCGTAGCGCGCGGCTATGTCCTCAAGAGTGTCGCCGTCTGCCGCTTTTATCAGCCGATAGCCCACGAGATAGGGGCGCAGCGCGTCCCAGGTGCGGCAGCCGACTATTCCGTCCGCCGCGAGCCCGTTGTCGTTTTGAAAGGCGACAACGGCGCGGTAGAGCCTGTCGTCAAAATCATTTGATATATCCGTCTCATATCCGGCGCGTGACAGCGCAAGTGCGGCATACTGCGCAAACAAGCTGCGGTCACCCCGGTGCAGTGTTTCAAACATCATGAACATCCCTCCGATATTCATTATATTTGAAATCTGCGCGCAAGATGACCGCAGCGGAAAAAATTTTATTTAATCAGTGTGGCGTCGCGCTCAAACGGCTCGGAGAACACATAATCGCCGAATGAATCAACCTTTACGCCGTCGATTAAGAACTGCACCTTGTCAGTATCGGGCAGCTCGGTGAGCGAATCGACAATGGAATATATCGCCATGGTTGCCTCGGCAGTGCCGCCGGAGAATTTGTTTATAAAATCCTCGGACAGGTTTACAAAGCATATGCCCTCTTTGGTCTCAACCGAGAGAACCTTTGTTTCCTTGGGCAGTGTAGCATACGCATTGGCGCTGTCGGGGCCTTTGATTATCTCGGCAACGACGGTTTTTTCTATGCTGTTGTCCACAAGGGTTGCCTTGCGGCGCTCCGCCGTGAGATACTGCGCGTTGTCGTCGGCAAAATACAGCGTCATGTATTTTTGCGTTACATTCTCGCTGGAGCTTTGGGTGAACACGATGTCGCTCTCGCCGAGAGCGACTACCGGTGTGCCCTGAGAATTGAGCAGAGGCTTGCCGTCCACCGTGATGACAACCTTGTCTATGCCGTCCAATCCGCACAGGGTTTTCACTATGGAATAACGGGCGATGAGCTCCGCGCTCTTGGCGTTGGCACCGTCGTAGTTGAGGAATTCTCTTGACAAATCCACCGTGGTGATAAGCTCGTCTGTCTCTATGCCGTTGAGCGAAGTGCCGGACGGGATTGCCGCGCGCAGATTAGTGTCAACAGGGCCTTTTATCAGTTCTTTCATAACTGCCTCGGGCAGAGAATCACTGTTATCGCAGATTATCATTCGTTTTTCCGAGCCGATGTCATTGTAGTCCGCATTGGAGAAATACAGCGACACCTCCGAGGTGTATTTGCCGTCGCCGGTGACGGCGTCCTTGCCTGCGCCGCATGACGAGGCAGAGAGCACGACAAAGACAAGAGTGAGAAATGTCAAAAATTTTTTTGCTTTCAAATTCATCAAATATATCTCCTTTCGGCGGATGATATCCGCAGTATGGGTCAAATGTGAAAATCATATACATGGAATAGTGATTGTGAATGTCGAGCCGATATTCGGCTCGCTGTCAACATCTATCCGTCCGCCGTGGAATTCTATCGCGGCAAGCGCTATTGACAGCCCCAGCCCCGTGCCGCCGGTATCGCGCGAGCGCGCCTTGTCCACACGGTAGAATCTTTCAAAAATCTTCTCCTTGTCCGCATCCGATATGCCCACTCCGTTGTCGCTGACGGCGATAATCGCCTTTTGCCCCTCGCGGCGCAGCGACACATTCACCTTGCCGAATTCGTTGGAATACTTTATGGCATTGTCCACGATGTTGTATATCCCCTGCCAAAGCATATCCTTGTTTGCCATGACATATACCTCCTCCGGCGCGTCCACCGTGAGGCTTATCTCGTCACGGTTGGCAATCGGCATGAGGTTTTTCTCTATGCCGGCAAGAATCTCGCCCAGCGGCGTGATGTCCATGCCTGCCTCAAGCTTTTCGGAATCCGTGTCCATTTTTGTGATGTAGAGCAGCTTGTTTACAATACGGTTCAGGCGGTCAACCTCGCTGTTCATGTCTATGAGGAACTCGCGCACGTAGTCCATGTCTATATCGGGCGCTTGCAGAATGGAGTCCGCCATAAGCTTTATGGAGCTGAGCGGCGTTTTCAGCTCGTGTGACGCGTTGGATACAAACTCCACCCTCTTGTGCTCAAGGTTTACCACCTTATCGCTCATCTCGTTGAATGCGACCGCAAGACGCGATATCTCGTCGTTGCCGCTTATGTCAAGCTTCTCGTCCAGAATACCGTCGCTCGACATGGAGGTTATGGTATCGGTAAAATTGACAATTCGCTTTGTCATAAGGTTTGCCACAATGAATATGATTATGCCGACCAGCAGCGACACAATGAAGGTGAGCAGGGCGATGTCGTTTTTCGCCGCGCTGCGGAATGCCGCCACCTCCTCCGTGGTGTACACCACATTCACCACGCCGCTGACCGCGCCGTAGCGCATGATGGGCGCCGCCGCGTCAAGCATCATTATTTTGTCGTCGTTGTAATATTCGCAGTAGCCGCTCTTGCCGCCCACCGCCGTGAGCACGGACGGATTAATCTGCGCCTTGTTAATGACGTTGTGGTTGTTCTGCGAATCGAATATAACCACGGAATCGCGGTCGAGTATGAGCACTCTCATCTTGGCGTCGCCCACTATGCTCTTGACAAAATTGCTGAAACGCTCGTCCATCCGCTCGCCGTCATCACTCATGTACTCCGGCGCAAAACTCGACACCACGTTTGCCATGGTGGTTACATTCATCTTCTGCTCGCGGTACATATATCCGCTCATGGAATTGAGTATATAGTAGCTAACCAGAATAAGCGTGAGAATCATTACAATGAAGTATGTAATAACCAGCCTCACGGTTATGCTGCTCAGCCTTGTTGATTTGAAACTAACGGGCATCTTTAAAATAATAACCAGCCCCCCACTTTGTCAGCAAATATATCGGTTCTGCGCTGTTTGGTTCTATCTTCTCCCTCAGCCGGCGCACATGAACGTCCACCGTCCTTATGTCGCCCGGGTAATCGTAGCCCCACACCAGGTCGAGCAGATTCTCACGCGAATACACCTTGCCGGCGTTGGACACAAGCAAATCCATAAGGTCAAATTCCTTGCTCGTCAAATCCACGGTGCGGCCGTCTATGGTGACGGTGCGCCTGTTGTAGTCCAGCTCCACGGTGCCCACGCTCATGCGCGCGTCACCGGCGGACGGCGGCGCAACGGGCGTCACGCGGCGCAGTATCGCCTTTACGCGCGCCTTAAGCTCCAGTATGTTAAACGGTTTTGTCACATAGTCGTCCGCGCCGTACTCCAGACCCATGATTTTGTCCATGTCCTCCGTTTTGGCGGTCACCATGATTATGGGCACATTGGAGAACTCGCGCACCTTTTGGCACACGGTCAGCCCGTCAATCTTCGGCAGCATGAGGTCAAGGATGATTATGCCGACAGTCTTGTCGCGCGCAAGACGCAGCGCCTCTTCGCCGTCATATGCTACCTCCACCGTGTAGCCGTCTCTTTCAAAATTGAATTTCATTGCCTTTACGATGACCTTTTCGTCATCAACAATCAATATTTTCATCTATATTTAACCTCGCTTCAGATACTGCTTTGCGCGGCGCAACATACACCGCGCAAAAGGATGCCGATACTCTTATTCAAGAAAATCTTTTAGCTTTCTGCTTCTGCTCGGATGGCGCAGCTTGCGCAGCGCCTTTGCCTCAATCTGACGGATTCTCTCACGCGTTACCTGAAATTCTCCGCCGACCTCCTCGAGGGTCCTTGCCCTGCCGTCCTCAAGACCGAAGCGCAGCTTGAGCACCTTTGCCTCGCGCGGGGTCAGGGTGTCGAGCACCTCCACAAGCTGCTCCTTAAGCAGCATAAATGCAGCCATGTCCGCCGGCGCCGGGGCGTCGCTGTCCGGTATAAAGTCGCCGAGGATGCTGTCCTCCTCTTCGCCGATAGGCGTTTCCAGAGAAACTGGCTCCTGCGCAATCTTCATTATCTCGCGCACGCGTTCCTCATTCATGTTCATTGCCTCGGCTATCTCGTCAACGCGCGGCTCTCTGCCGTTCTCCTGGAGCAGCTGGCGCGACACTCTGATGAGTTTGTTTATGGTCTCCACCATATGCACCGGTATTCTAATGGTGCGCGCCTGGTCGGCTATGGAGCGTGTTATAGCCTGTCTTATCCACCATGTAGCATATGTGGAGAATTTGTAGCCCTTTGTGTAGTCGAATTTTTCCACCGCCTTGATAAGACCGAGGTTGCCCTCCTGAATGAGGTCGAGGAAGAGCATACCCCTGCCCACATAACGCTTTGCTATGCTGACAACAAGCCTCAGGTTCGCCTCGGCAAGTCTCTTTTTTGCCGCCTCGTCGCCGTTGTGCATCCGCTCGGCAAGCTTTATCTCATCCTGCGCGGAGAGCAGCGGCACCTTGCCTATCTCCTTGAGATACATTCTGACCGGGTCGTCCAGACCTATGCCATCGGGCACGGTGAGGTCGATTTCCTCCTCATTTGACTGTATCTCCTCAAGCTCCTGGTCGAGGTCCTCAACAACTTCTATTCCGTTGGATTCGAGGATTTCGTAAACCTTCTCCATCTGCTCCGGCTCCATGTGGATATCCTGGAGCTTATCCATAATATCCTTGTACGACAGGACGCCGTTTTTCTTGCCGAGGCTGATGAGCTCGGCAACCATGGCAGCTGCTTTTTTTGCCGGCGGAATCTCCTGCGGCTTTTCGCCCTGTTTGTCATTTGCGGCCGATTTTTTGCTCTTGCCGGATTTATCCGCCTTTTCGGTTTTTGCTTTTTCCGCTTTTTCGGCTTTTGGCGCTGCTTTCTTCTCGGCACTCGGTTTCGCCGCCTTCTTTGCCGGCTTTTTGACGTTTTCCTCTTCTTTTTTGATGTCTTTGGTCAGTTCTTTATCCAATTTACAAAACCTCTCTTCCATTAGTATTCACCGTACGGGTTTGTGATAACAGTGAATTTATCATTTGTTTTTAAGCATTTTGTTCAGCTCGTCCAGATTCCTCTCGTCGGAATTTATCAGAGCCAGAATGCTTTTTCTCTTCATTTCCGCAGCAATCACGCGCATATAGTCCGCATACGCCTTGTCGTTGCTCTCGGCGTCTATGTCTATGCTGAGCACGCGCGCGAGGTTTGCCGCGCCGTCCTCGTCGGCGGAATAATGCGCTGTGAGCTGAGCCGGCGTAATACCCTGCGCCGCTTCATAACATTCTTTTATATATTTAAGGAGTCCGATGTGAAATTCAGACTCGAAAATGCTTTCGGTAATCTCGTCCTTGTGCTTATTGTAGACAGCTTTGTCAAAAATCATAAGCGCAAGCAGCTGTTCGCGCGCGTTGTTGAGCGTTTCCTCGCCGGAGGGGCGGCTCTTTTTCAGCTGCAATATCAGCGGATCGGCTACCTTTGCCGCAGGAGCGGCGCTCTTTGCGGCGGTCACGCCGAGCTGAGCGTTTATCGCATTTGCCGACACCTTTGTGCGCGACGACAGCATATTCACATACACATCTCTCTCCACGGACGATTTTATCAGCTTGAGATATTCCGTCACCTCGCCGATGTAGTCCACCACCTCTCGGGGGTTGTCCGTGTCGTATTTTGTCTCAAAATAGTCCATGACGTATTCCATGTCATTCTTGCGCGCGCCGAGCACCACTTTGAACCGTTCCACGCCGTTTGTCTTGATGAATTCGTCGGGGTCCTTGCTCGCGCCCATGTCTATTACGGATATTTTTATGTCATATTCCCTCAGCATGGATATCGCCCTCAGCCGTGCCATGCAGCCTGCGTTGTCGCCGTCATAGCATATAACGGTTTCGGAAAAATTATTCGCAAGGAATTTTGCCTGCTGCGCCGTGAGCGCCGTGCCGAGAGTGGCAACCGTGTTGGGAAAGCCGTTTTTTATAAGCGCGATTGTGTCCATGTAGCCCTCGGTCAGCATAACAAAACGCTGCCTTGACTTCGCGGCGATATTTACGGCGTACAGATTTCTGCTCTTGCTGAACACGCTCGACTCCGGCGAGTTGAGGTATTTCGGCTTGCTGTCGTCGAACACCCTGCCGCCGAATGCGACTATGTGACCCGCTCTGTCGAATATGGGGAACATAAGCCGGTTGCGGAATATATCGTAATATCTGCCCGATTCATGCTGCTTTATGAGCCCTGCGTCAAATATATCCGACTCCGTGTATTCCTTGGTCTTTAAGTAATCGAAAAGCGAATTCCAGCTGTCGGGAGCATAGCCGAGCCAAAAGTTTTTTGCAACCGCGCCGGAGAGCTGACGTTTCTTGAGGTATTCTATGCATTTCGGGCTTTTTTTAAGCTGTTCGTAGAAGAACAGCGCCGCTTCGCGGTTTATGTCATATATTCTCTCTTTGCGCTTTTTTGCCGCCTCGGCGCTTTGTTTGTTTTGCGGTGCAACCTCGGGCAGCACTATGCCCGATTCGTCGGCAAGCTTTTTCACTGCCTCGTAAAAGGGGATGTTGTCCATGCGCATGACAAACGATATAACGTCGCCGCCGGCTCCGCAGCCGAAGCAATGAAAAATGCCCCTCTGCGGCGACACCGAGAATGACGGCGTTTTTTCATTGTGAAACGGACACAGACCGATGTAGGAATTGCCCGCTTTTTTCAGTTGTACATATTTTGACACTACATCGTAAATGTCGTTTCTGTCTGCCACATCGCGGATTATATATTCCGGAAACATAGGCACGGCAATTCCTCCTCTCTGGTGTATTCGGCACAAAAGTCTATGCGGCATACATTATGTTTTGCAAACCACGCATACCTGCGGCTGCTATCGGTTTTCAAAGCATAATATATGCCGCAGGGCCGGCGCACAGCTTTATTCACAAAGGCTCATCGGTATATATTTTATTTTTGAACGCATGGAGTTTTGTGCCGTCCGTGTATGTATTTTTTATTCTTGCCGACTCGGACAGCAGTGCAGTAGCGCTGAACTCGTCGTCTGAGAATAAAAAACACACACGCCTTCTTTGACGGAATGTTTTCGCCGCACATTTGCGCAGAACTCGCTCACTCAAAATAAAATATACACCCCCTCGCCTTTGCAAAAATTCCACTTTTAACAGGAGAATACCCATGAAAATCATTGTATGTATAAAAATAATCAACGGCGAACTAAATCCGTTTGACGAATGTGCCCTTGAGGAGGCGCTCCGCATAGAAAACGCCGAGGTCACCGCCGTGTGCATGGGCCCGTCGTCATGTGCCGGCGCGCTCGGCACTGTGGCGCGCCTCGGCGTAAAACGTGTTGTTCTTATATCGGACAAACTTTTTGCCGGCTCGGACACCCTCGCCACATCATACATATTGTCGTGCTGCATAAAGCAGCTCGGTTTTGACGCGGTGTTCTGCGGCAGACAATCCGTGGACGGCGACACTGCGCAAGTGGGCCCCTGCCTTGCCGTCATGCTCGGCATTGCGCCGATTACCAATGTGATGAAGCTCACTCGCACGGAAAGCGGATTTGAGTGTGAAACACGCCTTGGCAATGCCGCGTGCGCCGCACCCTGTCTGCTCACTATTGAGCGGATAAACACGCTGCGTTTCCCGTCTATCCGCTCAAAGGCGGTTGAGATTGAAATATGGGATAACAGCCGCGTGGGTGTGGACGTGTCGCGCTGCGGAATCAACGGCTCGCCCACAAAGGTTATGAAAGTGTTCGAGAGTGTGCGCGGCAAGCGCAGATGCAAGTTCATCACCCGAGATGAGCTAATTCCGCTGCTCGACAGCCTCAAGGCGAAAAAGAGAGAAGAAACCGCCGTGCCCGAGAGCACAGCCAAGCTTGACTCTGTGTGGGCAATCGGCAGCAAGGTTGCGAGCAAGGCGGCGGCAATTGCAAAGAGCGTTACTGTGATAGACGAAACCGACCCGTATGTCATTGCCAATATGATAAGGGAGAATGAGCCGAGGGTTGTGCTGTGGAATGCCGACCTTGAGGGCAGAGCAAAGGCTCCAATGGCGGCGGCAATGCTTGGCACGGGTCTGTGCGCCGACTGCACCGAGCTTGAGACGGACGGCGAGCATCTGTTTATGTACCGTCCGGCAAGGAGCGGAAATGTCATTGCAAAAATCCGCTGCGACACTCTGCCGCAGATGGCAACCGTGCGCACGGATGAGCGCACGGGCAGCGTGATAGTCTCCGGAGGCAAGGGAGTAAGAGAAAAGACGGACGAACTGAAAGAATTTGCGGACGAAATCGGCGCGGAGCTGTGCGCGAGCCGCGGACTGGTTGACATGGGGCTTGCTCCGTACAGCGCGCAGGTGGGGCTTACTGGAAAGAATGTCTCGCCCGATGTGTACATAGCAGTCGGCATCTCCGGCGCGGTGCACCACACCGTCGGCATAGAGAATGCCGGCACGGTGATTGCCGTAAACCCCGACAAAAACGCGCGTATATTCGATTATGCCGATTACGGCATAATCGAGGAATTCTGAATAAATTAAAAAAACACAACCGACGCTTGATTTGCATCGGTTGTGTTTTTTTGTACTTTATTTATTCGGTTGCAGCTGTTTTCAGGTAGCTTGCCAATGCCGGCATAGCTGTTTTTAATTGTCCCGCCACGTAATTGGATATCTCTTTGCATCCGTTTATGTTTATGTGGGTGAGGTCTGACTTCCATTGTCTTACCGTTGAATTTTCATGATTGTTCACTTGCTCCTCCGTAAGCTTCGGATCGATGTACTTGTTGGTTGTCAGATTGTACAGATAGAACTTTTCTCTTGTGTCCTCTAAATTACTTTTAAGCTGATTCAGAGTCCATTCATGCACATTTACAAACGGAATATTCTTGTCAGTCGCAATTTTCGGCATAACCGCGGTAAAATCATTTTTTCCCGATGTGTCGCCGGCAAGTGCTGCGCTGTGGAAATCATAATTCTCTCCCTTGTTGGGCGGCTGAACGAACAGCAGATTTATTCCTTTCTCCTTGCACTCGTCAGCAATCTTGCTAAGATAGGAGTTATATTGAACTATATAGTTCTTACAGTCGCTATAATAATCGCTCTTCTCGTAGCAATAAACCGAATAGTCATTGTGCAGGTACGATACGAGGAGGTAGTCTCCTGCACGCAGCTGGTCCTTCACAGGGGGATACAATTTCGGATCATAATCCTTGGTATAGCTCTTAGTCCACTTATTTTTGTAGAAATCTTCTGTCGTCCAGCCGGACACAGCCTCGTTGGTGACTGCTATCTTGTCGTCGTCAAACATGGTGCGGAAAGTCTCTCCCCATCCCTGCTGAGGGTAACGGGTTTCCGCCCATTTCGCCATGATAGAGTCACCTGCGAGAATCAGTTTTGCCTTATTTTTTTTTTGAGACCGATTCGCACAAAGGTGTAAGCTCGGTCATGTTTTTCCAGAGAAATACTGTTGTTGTTCCGTTCGTCTGATCCAGAGTTGACGGTATTTTTATCTCGTTGCTGCCTTTTGTAAAATTCTTGCCTGTTTCGTATTTTACATCTTTGAGCGTTGTCAGGTTTTCATCGGCATAGTTTGCAAATATCAGAGTTGCATCGTTTATATTATCTATTGCATACAGGGTGAAATTGTTGCTGAGCTCATTGTATGTCATATATGATTTGTCTATTATTGTGCAACTGTAACCTTTATTTGCCTGTGAGCCAAAATCATTCCACCAACTTTCTGCCGGTGAACCTTTGTACAGATTAATATGCATATTGTTGGCAAATGTATACTTGTCTAGATAAGAATCTTTTTCAGATTTGTAAGGATATATAGTTGCAACAGTCGTCGGAATGGTGATTTCTGTTATTCCTGACCCTTCTACTATATTCATAGCAAGTCGTGTTACACCTTCCGGAATGTTTATACTTTTCAGCGATGTACAATTGCCAAACGCCCAGTCTCCAATTTGGGTAACGGTATCTGCTATGTTTACCTCTGTAAGCTTATCAAAGTATTTAAATGCTCTTGAACCGACCGTTGTTACGCCGCTGGATACCGTTGCCTTTACAATGTAGTCCTTAGACGCCCAAGGCTCGTCTTTTTGCAGTTTACCAACTTCATTATCGGAGCTGTACGAAAGGTCCTGCATCTTTCCGTCCGTACCTTCTTTCGCAGTAACTACAATTTCCGCTGTTGCGGTGTCGCCGATAGGTTTAATCTCCCATGTTGTGTTTCCCGAGGTGCCGGTCTTGTTGACAACTGTCCATTTACGATTCGGGTTGGCAGCAGCGTCTTTTACGGAGAATTCCCATGCCTTTGTGGCAACGTCAACCGTAAGTGAAGTTTCATCAAGCACTCCACGGATATCAACCAACGGTATGTCCGCGCAAGCTGCGAGCACGTCTTTAGCTATGCCTGTGATGCCGTTTTCAAATATAACCTTTTTGATTACAGAAACGTCGGCTCCGGCAATTGTCGGCATGCTCGGCACAGTGCCCTCTCCCGATATTGTGAGCACACCCTCGTCGGTGAAGCTCCATGTCAGGTCAGCCTTGTCGGGGTCGCCGTTTTTAAGTGATCCGTTTTTAATCACGGTTCCGGTGTAGTCGATGTATTCAATCACAGCAGAACCTATGTTATTTGAAGTCACACTTTTTGCCCATTCCTTTGCAGCAGGTGAATCGTTGTAGACATATATTGTTTTGATGTTAGCATTTAAGAATGTATCTTTATTAAGACCACCGCCTCCGAGGAAGCGCGGAATTACTATGCTGTCCAGAGTAACATTCTGCATTATTTTATTACTTGTAGAAACGCCATTATTGAATTTAAATGAGGTCAATCCGGTGCAGTTGCTAAACGCTCCCCATGCAATATAGGTTACCTTTGTAGATGTCAAATCAACGATTTTAAGAGAGGTGCACCCATCGAATGCTTGTCTTCCTATGGTCTTCATTGTGCTTGGGAACACAACTTCTTCGAGAGCTTTGTATCCGCTGAATTCATAATCGCCTACCGTAGTTAAGTCTTTCTCAAGCACAATTTTTTTTATGCTCGCTTTTTTGTCGTACCATGGCAGTTTTTTGGCGCTGGTGCTGTCGGTCGTCATGTCACCACTATCCCCGCCTTTGGAAATCGTTAACGTACCGCTGGGTTCATCGTATGTATAGATGAACTTAGTGCCGTTTAGATCATTAAAATATGTGTTTCCGTCAGCATCTGTGCCGCTGGTAATACTCGCTGTATCCGCCGCCAAAACCGGCATTGCCGCAAGGCTTGTCACCAGCAGACAAAGCACGCACAGCGCGGACAAAAGCCTTACACCTGTCTTTTCCTTTCTTTTTTGAAACAACATAATCATTCTCCTTCCATTTTTTCAAATGCCTGCCGGGGCATACATCGGGAGCGATAGTGTAATAATTAGGAGATATACACTCCGGCAAGCTATATGATTGATGTCTATATTGTACCATATTGCGGCGGCGTTTTGTATTCCAATATTTTGACTTTTGGGGTACAATATTAACTTGATTTTATGCAGACGAGGTTTACGGCAATTTTTTTGGTTTGCCTTTAGCTTGACACGGCGGCACAAAAATGTTAAAATAGTTCACTGAGCAGCTCAGACAGTTGCGGACGGCGTTTTGCCGTATGAGGAAAGTCCGAGCATCGCAGGGCAGGGTGCCGGGTAACTCCCGGTGGAGGCGACTCTAAGGAAAGTGCAACAGAAAATTACCGCCGCTTATTCAAGCGGTAAGGATGAAAAGGCGAGGTAAGAGCTCACCGGTGTCCGGGAGATCGGACAGCCGTGTAAACCCCACCCGATGCAACTCTGACAGAGAACTAAGTTTGCCCGACATTCTCGAAAAGAGGCTGGAGGTGCGCAGAAATGCGCATCGTAGATAGATAACTGTCTGATACAGAACTCGGCTTACAGAGCTGCTCATTTTTTATTTTAATATTTTAGAATCGGGGCACATATTAATTATGTGCCCCGATTCTAAAATATTAAAAGGTGTGAAACACATGGACAATCTGATTTTTTGCACGGAAATCATCGGCTCCGTTGCCTTTGCGGCGTCGGGCGCGATACTCGGCATTAAAAAGCATTTTGATATATTCGGCATAGTGATCCTTGCCGTCATTGCCACCGTGGGCGGCGGCTTCATGCGCGACCTCATCCTTGGGGTGCATCCGCCGGTCATGTTTTCCGACCCCGTTTACTGCTTTACGGCGGTTGTCACGGCGCTGCTGCTGTGCGCCGCGCCGGTGCGCAGGCAGTTTTCAAAAAGGCTTGTGTACAGCACAGTCATGATTCTGCTCGACGCGGTCGGGCTTGCCATATTCACCGCCAGCGGCGTGGCATATGCCTATGAGCTGAACAGAGCCAATCATTTTCTGATGATTTTTACCGGAGTGATAACGGGCGTTGGCGGCGGACTCACGCGTGATGTGATTGCCGGCGAGCTGCCGTATATATTCCGCAAGCATATTTACGCCTGCGCCGCCATAATCGGCGCTGTGGTGTGCGCATACGGCATAGAGGGGCTCGGCGTCGGGTATGCCATGCTTATCTCTGCGGCGGTTATTTTTGCCGTGAGGGTGCTGTCGGCTTATTTCAGGATTAATCTGCCGCGGATAGGCGATAACGATTAGGTTCGGACGCGCATTGGCGCAAATGAATTTTCGGGCAAAGTCATTTTTACTATTGACTATCGTGCGGCGCGGTAGTATAATGTATGTATACTTAGTTAATTAATTAAATAAAGTATAGATACGGAGGTAATATTTATGGCAGAATTAAGATTTAATCCGCTCACAAAAGACTGGGTGATGATAGCTTCGCACAGGCAGAACAGACCGCAGATGCCGAAAGACTGGTGTCCTTTCTGCCCGGGGCCGGACAACAAAAAAGTGCCCGATACATATGAGGTGCTCAAGTATGACAACGATTTTCCCGCGCTCTCGCAGAATCCGCCCGTACCGGACGATGTGGAAACGGAGCTTTACAAGACGGCGCCGTCCTACGGCAAATGCGAGGTAATCCTCTATTCGCCCGACCACACGGCAACCCTGCCGGAGCTGAGTGTGCCGCACATCAAAAAGCTTGTTGACCTGTGGCAGGAGAGATACAACGAACTCTCCAAGGACGAGGGGATTAAGTACATATTCATCTTTGAAAACCGCGGCGAGGCTGTCGGCGTGACCATGCCGCATCCGCACGGTCAGATATACGGATATTCTTTTATTCCGAAGAAGGTTGAACTGGAGCTTGCTTCATCCAAGGAGCATCTTGAAAAAACGGGCAAATGCCTCATCTGCGACATGGTTAAAAACGAATATGATTTCGGCAGGAGAATAATCATGGAGAATGAGCATTTTGTGGTTTTCCTGCCGTTTTACACGGAGTACCCCTACGGAGTGTACATTGTATCGAAGAATCACAGGCACAACATTGCGGAGTTTGACGACGCGGAAAAAGAGGCTCTTGCGTCCATTCTGCGCGAAACGGTGGGCACTCTCGACAGCCTGTTCGACATGAAGTTCCCCTACATGATGTGTATGCACCAGAGCCCCGTCAACGCGGAGGACGCGAGCGATTACGCGCATTTCCACATAGAGTTCTTTCCGCCGATGCGCTCTAAGGACAAGATAAAATTCTGCGCGTCCAGCGAGACGGGCGCGTGGGCGCACTGCAACCCGACCGCGCCCGAGGCGGTTGCCGAGGAGCTTAAGGCGGCGCACGAAAAGTTTCTTGCAAGTGACAAATAAATGTGGTAAAATGTAATCGGTGCGAGGGTTTTCCAATCACCGCCCCGAGAGTGTATATTATATTTTGAAAACCACGCATACCATGCGGCTGCTATCGGTTTTCAAAATATAATATACATTCTCGGGGCAGTGCGCAATATTTTGGCGAACCGACAAACCAAATACCTTGAAAGGAAAAATAAAATGGAAATTAAGGCTATAATAAAACAATTTATAGATATTTTCGGCGGCAGCGCCGACGGCATCAGGGTGTTTCAGTCACCCGGACGTGTAAACCTCATCGGCGAGCACACCGACTATAACGGTGGATTTGTGTTTCCGGCGGCGCTTACCATGAAGACCACCATCGTCATGCGCCCGAGGGCGGACAAGATCATCCGCATGAAGGCGACAGACCTTGATGTCATTGTCGAGGCGGATGTGGAAAAGCTGGATTCTTACAGAGATCTTGGCTGGGGCAACTATCAGCTCGGCGTGGCATATGAGATGCAAAAACGCGGTTATTTTGTGGGCGGCATGGATATGCTCTGTGACGACACCGTGCCCCACGGCGGCGGACTTTCGTCCTCCGCGGCGACGGAGGTTTCCACGGCGCTGTGCATAGCTACGCTGTCAAATGAGAAAAACGGCATCGGCGCACCTGTCGATATGATAGAAATGGCACTCATAGGGCAGACGGCGGAGCGCGAATACTGCGGCGTCAACTGCGGCATCATGGATCAGTTTGCCTCCGCTATGGGCAGGAAGAACCATGCCATTTTCCTCAATTGCGACAGCCTTGACTACAAGCTGATTCCGCTTGAGCTGGGCAACCGCAGGATAGTCATCTCCAACACCAAGGTGAAGCACGCCCTCGGCGCGTCAAAATACAACGAGAGGCGCAGCGAGTGCGACGCAGGTTTTGAGATTCTTAAAAAAGCCATGCCCGATAAAAACTGTCTCGGCGAAATAAGCGTTGAGGAATTTGAAAAATACAAGCATTTTATCGACAACGAGGTTGTCAGACGCAGAATCAGGCACGTCATTACCGAGGACGACAGGGTTCTGCGCTCGATAGACGCTCTGGAGAGGGGCGACATAGAGCTTTTCGGCAAGCTTATGAACGGCTCGCACGATTCGCTCAGAGACGACTACGAGGTGACGGGATTTGAGCTTGACACCATGGTTGACGAGGCGCGAAAGATAGAAGGCGTGCTCGGCTCACGTATGACGGGCGCAGGCTTCGGCGGCTGCACGGTAAGCATTGTGGAGGCGGACGCCGTTGACAGCTTCATCGACGGGGTCGGCGCGGCATACGAGGCAAAGACGGGGCTTAAGCCCGAGTTTTATGTGTCGGATGTGGGCGACGGCGGCAGAGAGATAAAGGAGTTTTAGGATAAAATGGATATAATCATCGCAACCAACAACATCGGCAAGGTCAAGGAGATAAAGGCGATTCTCTCGGGGCACAATGTCATGAGCCAGGCGGAGGCAGGGCTTCACGTTGAGCCGGCGGAGGACGGCGACAGCTTTGCCGCAAATGCCCTGATAAAGGCGCGCGCCCTGCGCGCTCTGACGGACATGGCGGTCATTGCGGACGACTCGGGCATAGAGGTGGACGCTCTCGGCGGCGCGCCCGGGATTTACTCGGCGCGCTTTGCCGGTGAGCACGGCACTCCCGAGCAGTGCAACGAAAAAATGCTGAAATCGCTTGAGGGTGTGCCCTTTGAGCAGCGCACGGCGCGGTATGTGTGCGCCATGGCGCTAATTGAGCCGGACGGCTGTGAAAATGTGTTTGAGGGAGTCTGCGATGGCTATATCATAGACGAGTGCAGGGGAACCAACGGCTTCGGCTACGACCCAATGTTTTACAAGCCGGAGTTTGACAAGACTTTCGGCGAGCTTGACAGTGCGCTGAAAGACAAGGTCAGCCACAGGTACAATGCGCTCAAAAAGCTGTCGGATTATCTTGATTCGGAGTGTTAATTTGTGCGTAGGGACGGGGCGACGATTGAATCCCTTCGCCGCAAATTTTTCGCTTAACCGCCGTAGGGGCGGGGTTCTACTCCGCCCGATTGTTGCGAAAATGACAAAATACGGGCAGAGCAGAGCCCTGCCCCTGCGCCCGATTGGCGGAATCGCGGAATTGACCAAAACCGGGCAGAGCAAAGGGGCGGATCGGCTGTCACCTCCCATTGCACAGGGGTGGCTTTCTCACAGATGCCAATTTGCGCACAACTCCGAATTTCGTTCGTTTTTTCGTTATGCGCTCTTTTTTTATTAAAATCTCAAAATTTTTTCAAAAAAATTTTTTATCAACATCTTGTGATGTGATTTTATCCCCAAATCAACATTTTGTAGAATTTTTGATTTTTGTCTTCTTTTTGTGTTCAGATTAACATAAAAATGCGAAAATTGACCGTTGCATTTTGTGATTTATTGTGTTATAATTCAATCTGCACCGCGTTTTAGCGATTATTTGGCGAAAACGCGCAGGGTAACATAATTCTTTTTGCGGCTGTTTTATTTTCGGCATTTCCGTCATATATTTTTGACGGAGGGATGTCCCGTGAATATCGCAAAGGAATTTGTAATTAAAAACAAAACGGCGTTTGCCGCGGCGGCAGCCGTGTATTTTTCAGGGCTGATAATCGGCTCGGTGCCCGCCTGCCGCATCGACGCACAAAGGGCAGACGAGCTGCGCGCATACATAGTGCCGTATCTTGATGCGGACGCTGCGGCTGCCTTAAGTCATGCAGACATATTTGCGGCGTCCGCGCTGACTCATCTGCGCTTTGCCGCCGCTGCTTTGATTTGCTCGGCAAGCATTTTTTTGCTGCCGCTGTTTATATTTGCCTTTGGACTCATCGGGTATAGGATAGGCTTCGCCATAAGCTTTATTGCCGACAATTTCAGCGCGGGGGGAATAGCTCTGGCGCTCTCATCCGCCCTTGTGTCCTGCTTGCTTGCAATGCCGATGTATGTTCTCATTTTTGTCACGGAGATTAACTATTCGGTGAAAAGAAGGCTTCAGTACGCAAACGGAGACGTGAGGAATGCGAGGAAGGATTTTTTTGCGTTTGCGTTTCTTCTGCTGCTGATGTATTTTATGCTGTGCATTTCAAGCGCTGCCGAAGCATGGGTCACACCGTTTCTTATCGGCATCATGAACTAATGAAAAGGAATGATATTACATGAACACACTTATGTGTGATTTTGCGGATTATCTCCGCGACGACAGAAAGGTTTCTGCAAACACTCTCGCATCATATACGCGCGATGTGCGCAGATTCTGCGATTATGCCGCCAATCACTCGCTCGATGTGCTGCGCGTCACCAAGACCAACATCATTACATATATGCTCAGTATGCAAAAATCGGGCAGCGCCGCGTCCACGGTGTCGCGCTCGCTGGCGTCGGTCAGGTCGTTTTACAATTACCTCATACTGAAAAATTATCTGTCGTCAAATCCGGCGGACAATCTTGAAACGCCGCACGCGGAAAAGAAGCTTCCGCAGATTATGTCAACCGATGAGGTTGGGCTGCTGCTGTCGCAGCCGGACAGGATAAATCCGCCCACGCCAAAGAGCATTCGCGACAAAGCCATGCTCGAGATGATTTATGCAACGGGCATAAAGGTGTCGGAGCTTACGGCGCTCAACCGTGACGACGTGGACGTGAGCCTGGGTTACATAAAGTGCGTGGGGCACGGCAAGGCGCGAATCATTCCGCTCGGTCATGTTGCGGTGGCGGCGCTGTCGCACTATCTGGACGATGTGAGGGATATCATGGCGCACGACGGAGAGAATGCGCTGTTTGTAAATTGCAGCGGCGCGAGGCTTACCCGACAGGGCTTCTGGAAGCTGATTAAAGAGTACACCCGTGCTGCCGGCATAGAAAAGGACATTACGCCGCATACGCTGAGGCATTCTTTTGCGGCGCATCTGATAGAAAACGGCGCGGATTTGATATCCGTGCAGGAGATGATGGGGCACAAGGATATATCGTCAACGCAGATATATACAAAGCTTGTACACAACAGAATAAGAGATGTGTACAACAAAGCACACCCGAGGGCTTAGCAAACCGCAGCCGTTTCGCGGAAAATGGCGAATCGGCTCGGACAGCAGTGCAGTAGCGCTGAACTCGCCGTCTGAGAATAAAAAACACATACACATCCTTTGGCGGAATATTTTCGACGCTCTGCGCAGAACTCGCTCGCTCAAAATAAAATATACACCTTTTCGCCTTTGAGTAAATTATATCACATAAAAAAAGGCAGAGATTGTATCCGGCTCACATATATATATTTGCCTTTAACTATTACTTCAGACAAGGGGGTTGCCATGCCGCATCCAAACGAAACATACGCAGGAAGAATACAGCGAAAGCTAATCAAAAAACAATATCTTATTGATGTTGCCACAGGCCGCAGAAAAGCCGATCTCGTGCTCAAAAACGCGACCTATGTCAATGTGTTTTCAAATGAGCTCTGCCGCGGCGACATAGCCGTTGCCAAGGGGCAGATTGTCGGCATGGGCAGCTATGAGGGCACAGAGGAATTTGACGCCGGCGGCAAAATAGTCTGCCCGGGATTTATCGACGCGCACATTCACCTGGAATCGTCGCTTGTCGTGCCGCGCGAGTTTGCCAAGGCGGTTATCCCCCACGGCACCACGGCGGTCATCACCGACCCTCACGAGATAACCAACGTAATGGGTACGGACGGCATCGAGTATATGCTGCAAGCGACCGAGGGGCTGCCGGTTGACGTCATGTTTATGCTGCCGAGCTGTGTGCCGGCAACTCCCATGGACGAGAGCGGCGCAAACCTCGATTATCGCGCCATAGATTCATTCTATGAGCACGGCAGGGTGCTCGGGCTTGCCGAGATGATGAATTTTGTCGGCGTGATAGGCGGCGACAGCGAGGTTGTGTCAAAGATTGTTGCGGCGCAGGCTCACCATATGCGAATAGACGGTCATGCACCCGGGCTGCGCGGCAAGGAGCTTGCGGCATACATCGCCGCCGGAGTGTATTCCGACCACGAATGCATGGATGCCGAGGACGCCATGGCAAAGCTGCGCAACGGTCAGTACATAATGATTCGCGAGGGCACGGCTGCAAAAAATCTGGACGCCCTTGTCGATTTGCTTAAGGAATCATATTACGACAGGTGTATGTTCTGCACGGACGACAAGCACCCGATAGACCTTCTCGAAAACGGTCATATAGATTACATCACAAAAAGGGCGATACAAAAGGGCGTTGACCCCATTGTCGCCATAAAGGCGGCGTGCCACAACCCGGCGAGGTATTTTCACCTGAATAACCGCGGCGCGCTTGCGCCCGGGTATCTGGCAGACATCGTTGTCATAGACGATTTTGAAAATTTCAAGGTTGAAACCGTGTTCAAAAAGGGCAAAATGGTGTTCGACGGCAAATCGGTTGTGCCCGTTGAGCCGCCCGTGATAGAAGAATATGTGAACAGCCACGCTCACAGCACGTTTAATGTGCAGCACCTGAGCGCAGAGGATTTCTGCGACGGCAGGCGCCGCGGAGTAATAGGCATTGTGCCAAACGAGATTGTCACCACGGACAACGGCTATGCGGATGCCATAGACACGGCTGCCGATATACTCAAGATGGCGGTAATAGAGCGCCACAAGGGCACTCATCACATAGGAATAGGCTATTTGCAGGGCTACGGGCTCAAACGCGGAGCAATTGCCACCTCCATATCGCACGATTCGCACAACATAATAGTTGTCGGCACAAACGAGGCCGACATGGCATTCGCGGCGAACCGCGCGGTAGAGAACCGCGGCGGCATAGTTGTTGCCGAGGACGGAGCGGTGCTCAGCGAGGTGGTGCTCGAGATAGCCGGTCTCATGAGCGACGATTCGCTCGAGCACGTAAACGAAGCGCTGGAGAGAACCAAGAGGACGGCATATTCCATGGGCGTCGCTGACGGAGCAGACCCGTTTATGACGCTGTCGTTTATGTCGCTGCCGGTTATTCCGTCGCTGCGCCTGACTACCAGGGGCGTTATAGACGTGATAAGCCAGCAGTATATTTAAGTGTGAAAGGAAGCAATTCATCATGGAAGGCTGCGGATACATTTATACCGGTATCAGGGAAACCAATCTTCAAGACAGACTGATGATGGAGGTGTATCCGTGCGCCGATGTCGGCAGAGTTACCGCGGACACTCCGGTGTGGAGATGCAGCGCGGCGAAGTGCCGTCCGCGTGTGACGGAGACCGACCCGACAACTCCGCCTATCAGCAGCCTTACTCTCAGCGAGACCGTGCGCACGGCAGTGCGGCTTGACAAGGAGCTTCGCTTTCCCGCCGTGCTCAGCTTCAGACTCGATGCCGACGGCAACCCCGTGCTTAAGTTTGAGAAGAACATCAAGGAGATTTTTCCCGTTCCGGACAAACAGGCAATTTTCGGCACGACAAAATACTACATTAACGTAACCTCCGCTTTTGATGAAGGGAGATATCTGACGCCGCTTCTTGCGTCAACAGTGTGCGATTTGCTCAACTGTCTGGCGGTTAACAGCGGCTTTTTGGGCGACAGAATTTTTTATCAATCCTGTGGCAGAGTCTTTGCCGACGCAGATTTTTTCATGTATTCGCTGCGCGCAAGGCATATACTCAAAAACAGCTTTCCCGACGCGGTCGCGGCTCTGAGAAAAATAGGCGGCGGATTTGAATTTTCGCTGAGAGTGACCCGCAGACACATGAAAATCTCTTCTGTGCCCGAGGAGATAAAGGGCGATGATTTCCGCACGGTACGGCACAACGCCGCCTGCCGGCTTGTGAGAGAGGCGGAGATTTATGATTTTGCCGAGCACGGAGACCTGGTGCGCGCTCTTGCGGACGCCGTTGTGCTCGGCTTGGAGGGCGAGATAGCCTTGCTGGTGAAAAACGGCGCGCTGTCAAAGGCTGATGACGCAAAATATGTAACGGCGGACGATATCCTCGCCGCCGGTTTTGACGCGCAGTGCCGCGCAAATCTGGACGGATTTGCCGCGACGTGCAGAAAATTCTTCAATGCCGCGGCCGCAAGAGAGATTGACTGCATAGATTCCGCAGGAAGGATATAATAATATGCTATGATGTCCGCATGGAAAATCTCTGTGACAGGCTTACTCAAACCTATCGTTTTCCGGTTCTTCGTTGTTTTTCAGAAAAACTGTCAGGTTGCCGTCCGCGTCAAGCGAGGCAAGCGCAACATCCGCCTCGGATTGCGCGCCCTGCGCCTTGATTTGCGATATGAGCCGATTCCTGTCCGCATTGCAGTGCTTCAGGTTGCGTTCAAGTATCTGCCCGTCGGTTATCACTATCACCGCCGCCTTTGTCTGGTTCGGACACAGGTTTAAATCCTTCGGCGTTGCGGTGCGCGCCTTTTCTTTCGGCAACACGGATATCATTCCGTTTGCCTCCATGTATGCGCTGTGTATATCAGCTATGTCGAAATATCCGTTAAGCCTGCACTGCGTAAGCAGCTCGCTTAAGTCTATCCGCGCGCGCTTCAGATTCTTCATATATATTTTGTTGTCGTCAATGAGCACCACGGAGCAGCCTGTGAAAAACCGCCGCAGCTTCAGCGATTTGTTCGTAAGCACGGTTATCAGCGCCGCGGCGAGCGCGTAAATCACCATGGCGATGAGCGGCACCATAAAATCCTCGTCGTTTGATATAGCCATTTCCGCCGCGATTGAGCCTATGGTTATTGAATTGATGTAGTCGAACATATTTATCTGACTTATCTGCTTGTTTCCGATGATTTTTGCAAGCACAAACAGAACTATTATTGAACCTATGCTTGTCAAAACGGCTTTTATATATATCATGTTATCACCCTGCAATATTTTGCTTCGCACCGTGCGAAAATATACATTTTATATATGAAAAACACCATTATGTGAATAAAACAAAAATTTTCGCGAAAACCCTTGACAAAATCAAAACTATATGATAGTATAGTAAATTGCAGTTATATCAGTTTTTGTGTGTTTGCGATTGTGCAAACTGACGGCAGAATCGCCGCTACATACAATATAATTTAGATAAAAAAGAGATTTTTTTGAAACTGGTTGTGTGCTTTTTTTGCAATGCTTTGCAATTATTTTTAGATGAGGTGAGTGATTTTATGGTACATCCTATCAAGCTTGGCAAGAACGAGAGAATGTGTTATTCCAAGACCGAAGAAATCGTTAAGATGCCAAACTTAATTGAGGTGCAGAAAAATTCGTATCAGTGGTTCATTGACAAGGGCCTTAAGGAGGTTCTGCGCGATGTGTCCCCGATATGTGATTTTTCGGGCAATCTCAAGCTTGAATTTTTGGATTATTATCTGGAAGAAAACCCGAAATATCCTATTGAGGAGTGCAAGTCGAGGGACGCTACGTACTCCAAGCCGCTCAAGATAAAGGTGCGCCTTACCAACGCGGAGACGGGCGATGTTAAGGATCAGGAGATATTCATGGGCGAATTTCCGCTTATGACCGATTCCGGCACATTTATCATAAACGGCGCGGAGCGTGTTATCGTCAGCCAGGTTGTAAGGTCGCCGGGAATATATTTTGACATGCAGCACGACAAGACGGGCAAGGAGCTGTTTTTTGCTACGGTTATACCTAACCGCGGCGCATGGCTCGAGTACGAGACAGATTCAAACGACATCTTTTCCGTGCGCATAGACCGCAACAGAAAGCTGCCGGTTACCACATTTATCCGTGCGCTCGGTTTTAACACCAACCCCGAGATTCTCGAGGTGTTCGGCTATGACGAAAAGATAAACGCTACTCTTGAAAAGGACTTCACCACAAATGCGGAGGAGGCCCTCATTGAGATATACAAAAAGCTGCGCCCGGGCGAGCCGCCCACGGTTGACAGCGCCACCACGCTCATCAACAATCTTCTCTTTGACGCAAAGAGATACGATATATCCAAGGTCGGCAGATTCAAGTTCAACAAAAAGCTTGCGCTTGCCCCCAGAATCAGAAATCACGAGCTCGCAAAAGACGTGGTTGACCCCGAGACGGGTGAGGTGCTCGGCTCTGCCGGCGATGTGCTCACCAAGGCACAGTCGGAGGCTATGCAGAGAGCCGGCATAAACACCGTTTGGATCAAGGTGGAGGGCAAGGAGGTCAAGGTGTTCACCAACGACATGGTGGACATAAGCGACTTCATCTCCTTTGACATATCGGAGCTTGAGATTAACGAAAAGGTTAAGTACAGCGTCCTGCGCGAGATTCTGGATTCCACGGACGATGAGGATGAGATAAAGAATCTCATAGAGGAAAGACGTGACGAGCTTATCCCTAAGCATATAATACTGGACGATATTCTCTCGTCCATCAACTATCACTGCAACCTGGAGTACGGCATCGGCACTACCGATGATATCGACCACCTGGGCAACAGACGTCTGCGCTGCGTGGGCGAGCTGCTCCAGAATCAGTTCAGAATCGGTCTTGCAAGGCTTGAGAGAGTTGTAAGAGAGCGCATGACAACCCAGGATCCCTCCTCGGTTACCCCTCAGCTGCTCATCAACTCAAGACCGGTTGTTTCCGCAATCAAGGAGTTCTTCGGTTCATCGCAGCTGTCTCAGTTCATGGATCAGAACAATCCGCTTGCGGAGCTTACGCATAAAAGAAGACTTTCCGCACTCGGCCCCGGCGGTCTCTCCAGAGAGAGAGCCGGATTTGAGGTGCGAGACGTCCATCATTCTCACTACGGCAGAATGTGCCCGATAGAGACGCCCGAAGGCCCTAACATCGGACTTATCAACTCGCTTGCGACCTACGCAAGGGTTAATGAATACGGCTTTATCGAGGCAGCTTACAGAAAGTTTGATAAAGAAAAATGCTGCGCTACCGACGAGATTGAATACATGACCGCCGACACCGAGGACAACTACCGAGTTGCCCCCGCCAGCGAAAAGCTTGATGAAAACGGCAGATTTGTTAAATCCAAGGTGATTGTCCGTTACAGAGACGAGTTCCTTGAGGTTGAGCCGAACATGGTTGACTATGTCGATGTTTCGCCTCAGCAGATTGTGTCCGTGGCTACCGCGCTTATCCCATTCCTCGAAAATGACGACGCTGTCCGCGCACTCATGGGCTCGAATATGCAGAGACAGGCTGTGCCGCTGCTCAAGACGGAATCGCCTATCGTCGGCACGGGTATGGAATACAGAGCCGCAAAGGACTCCGGCGTGTGCGTTGTCGCAAAAGAGGACGGCGTGGTAAAGAGAGTCGGCGCAGATCAGATAACCGTGCTCGAGGACAACGGGCAGGAGAGGGTTTACCGACTCACAAAATTCCTGCGCTCCAACCAGAGCACCTGCATAAATCAGAAGCCTATCGTTGACAACGGCGAGAGAATCAAAAAAGGCGACATCATAGCTGACGGCCCGTCCACCTGCAACGGTGAGCTTGCCCTCGGCAAGAACATCCTCATAGGCTTTATGACATGGGAAGGCTACAACTACGAGGACGCCGTGCTCATAAACGAAAGACTGGTAAAAGAGGATGTGTTTACATCCATACACATTGAGGAGCATGAATGCGCGGCGCGCGATACCAAGCTCGGCGCAGAGGAAATCACCAGGGATATATCAAACCTCGGTGAGGACGCACTCAAGGATATAGATGAAAGAGGTATCGTAAGGATAGGCGCCGAGGTGCGCAGCGGCGATATCCTCGTCGGCAAGGTTACGCCCAAGGGCGAAACCGAGCTGAGCGCGGAAGAGAGACTTCTGCGCGCGATATTCGGCGAGAAGGCACGCGACGTAAGAGACACGTCGCTCAGAGTGCCGCACGGCGAAGCCGGCATAGTGGTAGACGTGAAAATCTTTACCCGTGACAACGGCGACGAACTGCCGCCCGGAGTAAATCAGCTGGTTAGATGCTACATTGCGCAGAAGAGAAAAATCTCTGTCGGCGACAAGATGGCGGGCCGCCACGGAAACAAGGGTGTTATATCCAGAATCCTGCCGGAGGAAGATATGCCTTTCCTGCCGGACGGCACACCGCTTCAGATAGTGCTCAACCCCCTGGGCGTACCTTCGCGAATGAACATCGGTCAGGTGCTCGAGGTGCATCTCGGCTACGCAGCAAAGGCGCTCGGCTGGAAGATTGCCACACCGGTATTTGACGGTGCCAACGAGAAGGACATAACCGAGGCTCTCAACAAAGCCGGTTATCCGGACGACGGCAAAACGGTTCTCTATGACGGCAGAACAGGTATGCCTTTCGATTCGCCGGTAACTGTCGGTTATATGTACTACCTCAAGCTGCATCACCTGGTAGACGATAAGATTCACGCGCGTTCCACAGGTCCTTACTCACTTGTTACACAGCAGCCGCTCGGAGGTAAAGCTCAGTTCGGCGGTCAGCGTTTCGGAGAGATGGAAGTTTGGGCGCTGGAAGCATACGGCGCGGCATACACCCTGCAAGAGATACTCACCGTCAAGTCGGACGATATCGTTGGCAGAGTTAAGACCTACGAAAGCATCGTAAAGGGCGAGAATGTGCCCGAATCCGGTATTCCGGAGTCGTTTAAGGTGCTCATTAAGGAATTGCAGAGCCTCGGACTCGACGTTAGAGTGCTCGATGACTACGACAACGAGATTGCCATTAAGGAAGACCTTGAGGATGACGACAGCGATGTTAAGATGGTTAAGTTCGATGACTACGAGATGCTCGATCTCGGCGACGGCAAGGACGACGGCAAGGACGACGGCAAGGACGACAAGGAGACAGATTTGTTTGACGATGTTCTTGGCGGATTTGATTTCAGCGCGTCGGCAGATGACGAGGACGATGACGAGGACGACGACCTGATATCGTTTGACGATCTTCAAGAGCCGGATAACCTCTCCGATGAGGAAGAACCGACCGAAGAAGAACTCAACAGTGCCGATTTTTCGGACATCGACAGCAGTATAGACAGCGCCGAAGATATGTTCGGCGACGAAAATTAAAGGAGGAAGCTGTATGTCAGAATTTAATAATTTTGCGTCAATCAAAATTGGGTTGGCTTCTCCCGAACAGATTAGAGAGTGGTCACACGGCGAGGTAAAAAAGCCGGAAACCATAAACTACCGCACACTTAAGCCGGAGAGGGACGGACTTTTCTGCGAAAAGATTTTCGGACCCACAAAGGACTGGGAGTGCTATTGCGGCAAATACAAGAGAATCCGCTACAAGGGCATTGTCTGCGACCGATGCGGAGTTGAGGTTACCCGTGCCAAGGTAAGGCGCGAGAGGATGGGTCACATCGAGCTTGCGGCGCCGGTATCGCACATCTGGTACTTCAAGGGCATACCCAGCAGGATGGGTCTCATACTCGACATGAGCCCGAGAGTGCTTGAGAAAATTCTCTACTTTGCGTCATATGTAGTCACAGATCCGGGCACATCCACACTGCCTTACAAGACGGTGCTGTCCGAGAGAGAATACAGAGACAATATAGACAAATTCGGCAGCGATGCTTTCAAGGCAGGCATGGGCGCAGAGTCCGTGAAAAAGCTGCTTATGGATATAGACCTTGACAAGCTCTCCGCTGAGCTTAAGGAGGAGCTTGACAACTCACAGGGTCAGAAGAAGATAAGAATCGCCAAGAGGCTGGAGGTCGTGGAGGCTTTTCGTCTCTCCGGCAACAAGCCCGAGTGGATGATTATGGACGCAGTGCCGGTTATTCCGCCCGAGATAAGACCCATGGTGCAGCTGGACGGCGGCAGATTTGCCACCTCCGACCTCAACGACCTGTACAGAAGGGTTATCAACAGAAACAACCGTCTTAAGAGACTGCTTGAGCTCGAGGCGCCGGACATCATAGTCCGCAACGAAAAAAGAATGCTTCAGGAGGCTGTTGACGCGCTCATAGACAACGGCAGACGCGGCAGAGCCGTAACCGGCCCGGGAAACAGACCCCTCAAATCCCTTTCCGATATGCTCAAAGGCAAGCAGGGCCGCTTCCGTCAGAATCTGCTCGGTAAGCGAGTTGACTATTCCGGACGTTCAGTTATCGTTGTAGGCCCCGACCTTAAGATATATCAGTGCGGCTTGCCGAAAGAGATGGCTCTTGAGCTGTTCAAACCGTTTGTTATGCACAAACTAGTAGAAAACGGCGACTGCCATAACGTAAAGAGCGCCAAGAGAATGGTAGAAAGAGGTCAGAATGAGGTTTGGGATGTGCTCGAGGATGTCATCAAGGATCATCCCGTGTTCCTGAACCGCGCACCTACGCTGCACAGACTGGGTATTCAGGCGTTTGAGCCCGTCCTCGTGGAGGGCAGGGCAATCAGGCTGCATCCGCTGGTATGTACGGCATTCAACGCCGACTTCGACGGCGACCAGATGGCTGTTCACGTGCCGCTTTCACCGGAGGCACAGGCAGAGGCGAGATTCCTCATGCTGTCTGCCAACAACCTGCTCAAGCCGCAGGACGGAAAGCCCGTTACCGTTCCTACGCAGGACATGGTACTCGGCTCATACTACCTTACCATACTCAAGCCTAAGGAGGTTCGCATCACAGATCCGGGCGACACAGGCTTTGAGGTCGGCGATGTTGTTTGCTACCTGAGCAACCAGGAGTTCAATACAAACAGCAAAAAAGCCATTGCCGCAGGCCCGTCTCTGCGTGAGATGAATGCAAGGCTTGAGGCAGAGGGCAAAAAACCTGCCGAGTTTACCGAGGAGGGCTGCTTCCCGGGAGAGCCCGGCGAGGCAAAATACTTTACCAACTTTGACGAGGTGCTCATGGCATACGACAACCGTGTGCTCGGTCTGCACGCTCCGATTAAGGTTATAAACACCGTAGAGGTGGACGGAGAGAAAATCTCCGGCATGATAGACGCCACCGCCGGCAAGATTATATTCAACGAGGATATTCCTCAGGATATCGGTCTTGTTGACAGAGAGAAGGACGGCCCGCTTCCGCTTGAAATCGGTATGTCCTTTGTGGCAAACAAAAAAGGTCTCGGAGTCATATTTGACAAGTGTATCAGGACGCACGGAACCAACGGCACGGCAGGAGTTCTTGACAAAATCAAGGCTCTCGGCTACAAGTTCTCCACGCGCAGCGCACTCACAATCAGCGTAAACGATATGATTATCCCTGACAGAAAGCAGCCGATACTCGACGCCGCTCAGGCAGAGGTAGACAAAATCGGCAAGCTCTACAAGAGAGGTCTTATCTCCGACGAGGAGAGATACACTCACGTAATCACCGCTTGGAACAAGGCGGTTGACGATATATCGGACGCCCTCATGGACGGACTTGACCAGTACAACCCGATTTACATGATGGCTACATCCGGTGCGCGAGGAAGTAAGGATCAGATTAAGCAGCTCGCCGGTATGCGAGGACTTATGGCAGATACTTCCGGCCGCGCAATTGAGATTCCTATCAAGGCTAATTTCCGTGAGGGTCTTAACGTTTTGGAATACTTCATATCAACTCACGGCGCACGAAAGGGTCTTGCGGATACCGCGCTGCGTACAGCCGATTCCGGTTATCTGACAAGACGACTTGTTGACGTATCGCAGGATGTCATCATCCGCGAGCTCGACTGCGGCACCGACGACTACATCGTTGCCAAGGCCATCACGGACGGCAACGAGGTGATAGAATCTTTCCGCGACAGACTTGTCGGCAGGACGGCGCGCGAGGATATCGTAAACCCCGAGACGGGCGAGATTATCATCCACGCAGACCACCTCATGAGCGAGGCGGACGCCGACCGCGTTGTTGCGGCAGGCATCACCGAGGCAAAGATTCGCAGCATACTCACTTGCCAGGCGCGCATAGGCGTGTGCGCAAAGTGCTACGGTTCAAACCTTTCCACCGGCAATCTTGTTGATGTCGGCGAGGCTGTCGGCATAATCGCCGCTCAGTCCATAGGTGAGCCGGGTACACAGCTGACCATGAGAACATTCCATACAGGCGGCGTTGCCGGTGACGATATCACTCAGGGTCTGCCGAGAGTCGAGGAGCTGTTCGAGGCGCGCAGACCTAAGGGCGTTGCGATTATCGCAGAGCAGGCAGGTACCTGCAAGCTTGAGGAAACCAAGAAGAAGAGAGAGGTCATCATCACGGATGAGGACGGGGTTACCCACAACTATCTCATTCCCTACGGTTCAAGGCTCAAGATTGCCGACGGTGCACAGGTTGTCAAGGGACAGGAGCTCACCGAGGGCTCAATCTATCCTCAGGATTTGCTCAGAGTTATGGGCGCTGACGGGGATATCGGCATAAAGGCCGTTACGGATTATCTTATCCAGGAGGTTCAGAGGGTTTACCGCCTCCAGGGTATCGACATAAACGATAAGCACATTGAGGTTATCGTCCGTCAGATGATTCGCAAGGTTAAGGTCGAGGAGACAGGCGATACAAATCTGCTCATAGGCTCTGTTATAGACAGAGTTGAGTTTAACGACGCATACAACAAGGCTCAGGAAGCCGGCGGAGAGCTGCCGCAGTGTACAAGAGTGCTGCTCGGCATCACCAAGACGGCGCTTGCCACAGATTCATTCCTGTCGGCGGCATCGTTCCAGGAGACCACAAGGGTGCTCACAGACGCGGCAATCAAGGGCAAGAAAGACCCACTCATCGGTCTTAAGGAGAATGTCATCATCGGTAAGCTCATTCCGGCAGGTACGGGGCTCAGCACCTATCACGATGTTGAGATTATCACACCGATTATCCGCCCTGCGGCAACAGATGATTTGGCTGAATAATACTGAATGTAAAAACAACCTACTGCAAATATTGCGGTAGGTTGTTTTTTGATTGATTTGCCGAGCAAACTAACGTTTCGCACAAATCAACGCCTTACAGTGAGGCTCCCCTGTGCAAGGGCGATGCTTGCCGGTGGCAACCGTTTATCGCCGACCGAAGCGGAGCTGAGACCGCTGTCACCGTAGGTGACTGAGGGGCTGTAAAAATAAGTTTACGTGTCGGCTCGGGGGTATATATTTTATTTTGGCTCGCTCAGACAGCTGTGCTGTGGCGCAGAACTCGCTCCCTCAAAATAAAATATACACCCCCTCGCCTTTGTGCGGAATCTGCGTTTTGACGGTAGGGGTCGATGCCCTCATCGACCCGAGCCTTCCCCTTGAGGGGAAGGCTTGCGCACCGGTCAAGTTTTCTGCAAAGCCTTACTGCTGCTGTTCGGCTTTTTCGAGTATTGCCTGAATTTTTTCTCTTGCCGCTTCTTTTTCCTGTTCGTCTTGGGTATTGTTGAATTTGTCCACAAGGTCTGCAAATTCATCTGCGCTCATGCCGACTCCGCTGTCCGCGTCGCTGCCGTTTTGTGCCTTGTTACCCTGCGATGAACTGTCGGCTGAATTATCCGCCTTTTTTTCATCGGCATTTTTTGAGTTATCTCCGCTGTCGCCTGTGCCGGATTGCGTGTTTGTGTTTACGTCCGACTGCGATTGGCTCGTTTCAGCCGAGGTATCGTCCTTTTTTGATTTTCCGCATGATGAGAACATCATTGCCGCCGCGAGGACGGCGGTAAGCATAATCAGTTTTTTGTTCATGATAAAATCTCCTTATTGTTGTTATACTCCGTTTTTCGGGAAATGCCTTTTTATATCCGACACTCCGCAGATATAGTTCATGTCAACATCATAATAGCGTGCGAGAATCACAGCGCTGTCAAGCGGAATTCGGATTTTTCGCGTTTCGTAGTCGGAATATGTTTTTTGCCCTACATTCAAAAGCTGTGCAACGGTCAGCTGATTTATATCGTTATCTTCGCGCAGTGCGCGGATTCTGTCTGCAATATCCATGTTATCACCCTAAATAATTATACAATAGAGTGTATTACACTATCGACTTTTAGAGTAATATACACTATAATGTGTATGTACGGCAAAAATATGTTAGAATAATAAACGGCACAGCTTTTCTTATTTAATAAGTAGCTCATAATTAAATATGACACTACATTGCAGAAGGCGTTAAATGTAAAAAACGCATACTTCTGTTTGTTTTCGTGCCTTTACTGCAATTAGTGTTGAGCTACCGAAAAGCGTGTGCCAGCGTAATAACAAAAGTCACTGCGTTTTTTGATGCGTGGCTTTCGGGTCACGCATTTTTTAATTTTATAAGACATAAATTACGGAGGAGAAACAAATGGGAGTTAAATCGGAGCTTTTTAAAAAGGGCGTTATAGATTCGCTGAGCGTAGAGATTTACAATATTGATGAAAATATGATAACCGACACGTTGGCGACCAAGGCACTTGGGGAAATTGCGGCGGTTGTCAAGGATGACAAATTGAATGATTTTGAAATGGCGGAGGCGGTGGTGGAGATATTGAACAGATATGACATAAACACCGGCAAAAGGCACGATTTTTATTTGTCGGATGATGATTGAGAAAGTCAATGTACAGGCTTGTTTTCACAACCCCTCAGTCACCTACGGTGACAGCGGTCTCAGCTCCGCTTCAGTCGGCGATAAACGGTTGCCACCGACAACCATCGCCCTTGCACAGGGGAGCCTAACTGCATGGCGTTAATTTGTGCGAAACGTTAGTTTGCTCGGGTCGATGAGGGCATCGACCCCTACCGCACAGCGCAGAATCCGCGCAGAAGCTTGGTGATGTGTATTATATTTTTAAAGAGTAGGATAATTAATATGATATTTGGAGATGATTTATTAACGGCTTTCTTTGGACTTATAATATTTATTAGTATATTTAATAGTTTTGCTGCTAGGACACATCGTCTTAATATTTTAGCTAATATATTTAAGAATAAGGTTTTTGTAGGAGTAATATCATTTGTGATATGTATGCAGGTATATTTGATATATTATGGGGGAGAGTTATTTAGAACGAATGGGTTAACAGGAAGAGAATTTATGATTATGTTTATGATTAGTTTGTTAGTGATACCGATAGATTTTATGAGAAAGTTAATTTTAAAGAAATTGAATAGACCTTTAGGGGTATAAAAAAACAAAAGACTGGAATCTTTTGTTTTTGGTTGGATAATTATTTTAATTTAGCTATACGGGTAAGAATACGTCTACTGGACTTTACTTGTTGATTGATTGTATCTAGATTAAGAATGCGTAATTTAGCCATTTCTTCTAGATCGGGAATAGAATATGTTTTCTTTCTAGATACTTCAAAGAGGGCTAATTGTTCTTCGATAAAGACACCAGTTAGTTCTTTAAAATGATTGTTTTCTAGAAGAAAGAGATCTCCAAGGATACGGCCTATATTTAAGACATTAGATAGTTTTTGATAAGTAATATCACAAGAAGTATCAG
>CAJLYL010000003.1 GCA_905210855.1 uncultured Clostridia bacterium | reverse complement strand
TGTGTGCTCTTTTATATACTCGCTCGAATTCATCTGGTGACATAAAGTCGCAATGACTGTGAATTGTGGAACTGCTTTTTCTCTCAAAATGAGAGAAAAAGCTAATTATTCAATTTTGATCCGGTATCCAGAAAACCGGGTACATATCACAAGCTGCTGCGTTTTCCTTTACTTATTGTTTTAGAAAGTTTGTAAATCGTATAAAGCTGAAGTAAGCAGAAGGGTTTCAGGGATTTCCCTGATAAGTGTCGTTGTGGTATCACAACGGCGATGCTTGCGATATAATTATTTCGGCGACAGGATAGTATTTTTGAATAAACATGGTTTTCTCTTTTCTTTGTAAATTTAACTGTGGTAAATCAAAAATTCTTTTCTAGTTGCTCAGTTCCTAAGGTATAATGAAGGGGATCGGTCTGACGAGGCGATGCATGAGCTGCTACGCTCGTCCAGCAAACTGTCAGTCGCCTCTCATTGTATCGTTCGATTTATGCAGGTTGAATTAAAGGAGTCAACTCCCACATTCGAATAACAACGCAAGCTGAATCGGCACTGAGTAACAGCGGTCACCGAACATGATTAGGAGGTTGAAATCCATGACAAACAACATCATCACAGCTGTCGGAATTGACGTCTCCAAAGGGAAAAGCATGATTGCCATACGGCACCCGGGTGGAGAGGTTTTTCGTATTCACCGCACGGAACAGCCCAAACAACAAAAATTGAAAACAATCGCCTCAACACACTCTCTTTTTCGGGTAGTACAGGAAGTAACAGGGGGTGAGGTGTGGAGAGGGGGAGTGAGCTTTCGCAGCCATTTCGCTCCTGCAAAAGGGCAGAATTTCCCTAAGGCATCCCGTTATCTTTTTTGATTGTGTCAATACAGCGAATATCGGTTACAAAATTCAAGTGCTCGGAACACCGAATTCATACCCGAAACACGAAAGCAGCGTTTCTATTCTTTCTTCTTAGAAAGTTAGAAACGCTGCTTTTATAATGTACTGATTTTGCTGTTTCGCTAATGTCAAATGGCTCTTAATCGAAGAATTTTGAAGGCGTATCATAAACAAATAAAAATGCGTTGGACTCTGGTTTTCAGTATCAAATCTACGCCCTTTTCTACGCCCAAATGACATGAAATTGTGTGATTTTATATGGAACTTTATGCTTGCGAAATTTCAGAAAACACAGTAATCATGCGGGTTTACGGATTTATATGAAAGTATATGGATGTATGAAAAAGGTCGGTCTGCAACGATACCTAATTTCATCTATAAAACCATCTTTCTTTGAATGTAGTCATAACGTAAACTCATACTTAATCAGTATAGCATATTCCCTCTGCGCCTGCAAGAAAATTCTGTGATTTACATGGGAAAGTTTTTTAAAATTTGTTGTGGATAAAATCACCATATCACGTCCATGCAGTAGAAAGCAAAAGAAAATCATGTTGCTTCAAGACGAACTGTTTTTATAGAATGAATAAAATTATATCAACAAAAGCCTAGATACTATTGACAAATACCTTGCTAATCAGTATCCTTAAAACAAGAGTTATCGTATATTAAACCGATACTTTACAGTTTGGAGTGAAGATCGATGAAACGGATTTTGTCCATGGAACTTAAAAAAGCGTTTTGGAACAAGAGATTTTTATTTTCTTTATCAGTCGCTCTTTTTTTATCTTTATTAAGCGGATTTTTACAAGTCCGGGGATACATCATCAGAACAAGGTTTCTGAATACACCGGCATACCAAAATGTTGCTGACTGGGGAAAAGACTACCACCTCAGCGCCGAAACCATGGCAGATTTCTGGATTGGCATGGATTTTTCAACCTGGTGCGCCACGGCATTTTTCTTTTTATTACCATTGCTGGCTGTCTTACCTTATGGCAGCTCGCTCCACCGGGAATATAAAAGCGGGTATCTTAATTTGATCACGCCGCAGATTTCCCAGAAGCGCTATTTTGCGGCAAAGTTTTTGGCGTCGTTTCTGTCCGGCGGCGCAGTGATCGTTCTTCCTATGATTGTCAACGTAGTTTTTGTCGCCTGTATGGTGCCGATGCGTCTGCCGTCCGTATTGGAAGTGATCTATAACGGCGTATACGGGTTTGGGTTATGGGCGGAGGTTTTTTATACGCACCCGGTTCTTTACATTTTGCTCTATCTCTTGCTGGATTTTCTCTTTGCCGGCGCGATTGCCACAATTCCCATGGCACTTTACAAACTGAAAAACAGAGGACTGGTCTTAATTCTTCCGTTTCTCACGCTGATGGTTTTTCACATTTTCCTTTCCCTGCTTTATCGGTTCATTCCCTTCTGCCTGTCGCCTCTCGATTTCCTTCGCGCGGTAAATGTTTCTCCGTATGGCGCAAATCTGTGGATCGTAGCCGCAGAGTTTATACTGCTTCTTCTTCCGGGGATGCTCACCGTTTTGGCTTGGAGAAAAAAAGATGTTTTGTAGAATTTTTGCTTTAGATGTAAGGCGATCCTTACTCGGCAGATGGAAAAGATTTTCGGTTGCACTGCTCTTTTTTGTTCTGGTAGCATTTGCATGCAAAATCAGCTTTTCAAACGCATACCTGCAAAGCCCGCAGCTTTCTCCTTTTACGGCGCTTACGTTAGGTGATTTCCTGCTCTATGCCTTTGGCGGCTGTGACGGCGTCCGCAGCGCAAGTTTATTTGGGTTTGACAGACCGTTTGCTATTCCTTTTCAATGGCTTTTACTGATTTTACTTGCCATATATATTAACTTTGACTTGACTGAGGAAAGCTCTGCGGGTGTGAATGTACAATTACTTCTTCGTGCCGGTGATAAAAAGCAATATTGGTTATCGAAAATTCTGTGTATTACGATCAGCACAAGTTTGTATTTTGTGCTGGGTGTGATTGTGACACTTGGGTGCGGTTTTGCCTTGGGTGGAGTTTCTTCTTTAGAAATAGATAAGTTAATTTTAAACGTGATGAACCTTTCTTCTATGGTTCCTCGAGAAGCCACCAGCCCCGCTTTTATTCCGACCTTATTGATGGTATGGTTTGCCATTCTAACGATCACGTTGCTTCAGCAGCTTATTTCACTATTCATTAAACCGATTGGAAGTTTTTTAGTCATGGCTGTATTTTTGTTTCTGTCTGCCTATTTTATGAAACCTTTTTTCTTTGGCAATTATGCCATGATGATTCGAAACGCCCTCCTTTGTGAGGGCGGAGTCGATGCGGCGGAAGGCATTTTGATTTTGTCGCTTGTTAGTTTAGCATCGATAGTGGGGGGCTGCATCGTTTACGACCGCAAGGATATTTTAAGCAAGGGGGAATCCTGATGTTTCTTGAAGTGAAAAACGTTACAAAATCCATTCACGGCGATGTTGTAATCAAAAACGTATCCCTTTGCTCCGAGCGCGGGCGTGTGATCGGCCTACGTGGAATAAATGGTTCCGGCAAAACGATGCTGATGCGCCTAATCAGTGGATTGATCCGCCCCACGAAAGGACAGGTTTTGATCGACGGAGAAGTCGTATCGAAAGACATACCGTTTCCGAGATCCTTAGGCGTGCTGATTGAAGGGCCGGCCTTTTTGGACGATTATTCCGCTATGGATAACCTGAAACTCATCGCATATCCCAAAGGAAAAGTGACAGAGGATGAGATCAAGGCTGTTTTATCGGAAGTGAGGCTGGACCCGAAAAGCCGTAAAAAATACAAAAAGTTTTCATTGGGCATGAAGCAGCGCCTCGGCATTGCGGCGGCGGTCATGGAGCACCCGGATTTGATCCTGCTCGATGAACCCACGAATGCGCTGGATGAATCCGGCGTTGACATGCTGGGGTACATCGTGAAAAAAGAAAAAGAACGCGGCGCGGTCTTGATCGTTTCCTCGCACGATCGGGATATTCTGGAAGATATATCCGATGAAATTTACGATTTAGATCAAGGAGAGATCGTGCGGCACAGCGTGAAGGGGGGAGAAGCAAAGTGAAAGCTAAAAGGATTTTACTGTGCGCAGTCAGTCTTGTTCTGTTTCTGCTCATCGTCGTGCGCATCGTCCATGTGAATACCAATGTGTTGACGATCCCGGAAGAGCGCTATGCGCAAAACCAGTGGGTAGAGCTGAACGGTGCCTTTCAGGAAATGGATGATGAAAACACGGAGGGCTATTCTGTAAGAATACTTGGTGCGGAACAGCTGACCTACAATGAATTTCTGGAAAAATACGGCGCGTCGGAAAATCCCCCGGAGGGAAAGGATGATATAGAGACTGTGCTCGATGTCGAGTATGAATTCCGCAATGTAGGTAATTCAGACGGCTATCTTCTGCTGATTCAATATATGATCGCAGGTCCGTATTATTCGCTAATTTTCGATTCGACCTTGTGGTCTGTATGCACGCCGACCGGCGAGGGACAACTCGCAACCGCCTTGCAGGAAGATACCACGTATTCTTTCCATGTCCCGTACATTTTTGCCGGCGGCTTTTCTAAAGACTTGGACGGCGAAAAGCTCGCCGCCGTCGTTTCACGCATCCCTGTCCAAAAAATGATTGAATTTACGTTGTAATCTGCTTTATAAATAAACAAAAAGAAAACGGGCTTCCGCCGAATTGCCGCGGCGGGACCCGTTTCTTTATGTGTGAACTTGCGATGTGTGCAATCTTGTTCTCTTATGCGTTTTCCTGTTCTGCGAGTTTTCTGCCCATGAGCACGCCCATGCAAGAGGCCATCATCAGGCCGCGCGTCCATCCGCTGGCGTCGCCAAGGCAGTGCAGGTTGTGAATGCTTGTGTTGAGGTCCGTGTCCATCTTCACGCGGTTGCTGTAAAACTTCAGCTCCGGCGAATAGAGCAGCGTCTCCACGGCGGCGAAGCCCGGGACGACGTGATCGACCGCCTGAATGAAGTTGATGATGTTCACCATGGCGCGGTACGGCATGGCAGAGGTGATGTCGCCCGCCACCGCGTCCGGCAGAGAGGGGCGCAGGTTGGAGCGAGAAAGCTCTTTCTGCCACGTGCGCTTGCCGTCCAGAATATCGCCGTAGCGCTGCACCAAAATGTGTCCCGCGCCCAACATATTCGTCAGCTCGCCCACCTTCTGCGCGTATTCGATCGGCTGATTGAACGGCTCGTTGAAGTTGTGGGAGCATAAAATGGCGAGGTTTGTGTTATCGGATTTTTTATCTTTATAGGAATGGCCGTTCACGACGGCGAGGTTGTTATCGTAATTTTCCTGGCTGACAAAGCCGCCCGGGTTCTGGCAGAATGTGCGCACCTTGTTTTTAAACGGCTTCGGGTAGCCGATGAGCTTCGATTCATACAGAACGTTGTTCACGGTTTCCATGACCTCGTTGCGCACCTCTACGCGCACGCCGATGTCCACTGTGCCCGGCGCATGGGCGATGCCGTGGCGGGCGCAGAGCTTGTCAAACCAATCCGCGCCGCGTCGGCCGGCTGCCACAACGGTCTGCTTTGCGTAAACGTCGTATTCGTTCTGACCCTCCGCAACGTGCACGCCGATGCAGGTGTCGTTCTTCAAAATGAGGTCGCTGCACGCGCAGCCGAAGCGAATCTCCACGCCGTTATGCAGAAGATATTGCTCGATCGCGTAATAAATCTCCTGCGCCTTCTCTGTGCCGAGGTGACGGATGGGGCAGTCGACGAGCTTCAGGCCGGTCTGGATGGCACGCTTGCGAATTTCTTTGACGGCTTCCTTTTCGCTCACGCCCTCCACGCGCGTGTCCGCGCCGAACTCCAGATAGATGGAATCCGTGTATTCAATAAGCGACTGTACGGTGTCTTCGCCAATCAGCTGAGGCAGGTCGCCGCCAACCTCTGGGCTGAGGGACAGCTTGCCGTCCGAAAACGCGCCCGCGCCGGAAAAGCCTGTTGTAATATGGCAGTACGGCTTGCAGTTCATGCAGCGGCCGGTCTGGGCCTTGGGACATTTGCGCGTTTCAATGGAACGGCCTTTTTCCAGCAGCAGAATTTTCTCCTTGCTGCCGCGGCGCAGAAGCTCCATCGCGGTAAAAATGCCGGCAGGACCGGCGCCAATGATGACGATATCCGTGTTCATGTTTGACCCCAACTTTCTAAAACTAACAGATGAATTTGCGTATGAATTTCAAAATACAACTCTATGCAAGACCCGGTTTCGGGTAAATCGGCACATAAAAAGGCCGCCCTGTGCCCGAACGTATACACGAAGCCCGTAAGCGGCTTCGGTATAGTCGGCACACAAGGCGGCCGGTAGAGACATTCACCCAAGTCGTGAATTTATATGACCGATCAGCAATTCAAAATTATAGCAGCTAATTAAACTTCTGTCAAGCTTTTTTGCGCGTAAAAATGCAGGCTTTTGCAAAATATCTTGCAAATTTACTTATTTGGTGAACTTCTCGCCGTCGTAAATGAAGATGCCCGCGCCCGCGCCGGTCTTTTTGCCGTCCAGAAGCCATTTTTTAAAACAGCGGCGCTGGGTGGTGTCCTCCGGCAGCTCACTGTTCGGCTTCTCAAAGTCCTTTGCGAACACACGCCACTTGTCGTGGAACACATCGTATTCCTCGCTGTCGTAAATATAGAAGTCACCGATGAAATCGACCATATTGAGCGTCTCGGGCAGAATTTCGCGGTTCTTCGGGAACAAAAGCCAGGAGTGGCAGTGGAATACCATCGGCTTGCCATCAAGGCCTTTTTTGTAAAATTCGTAGGCTTTTTTATAAGATTCGATGCGCGCCGCGCGGTTCAAAGAACCGCAGGACGGAATGTGCATGTTGTAAACCGTGTCACCGGGCTTTACCGTGTAACCGCCGACCGTCACGGGCGTGTCGCCGGAGAAGTGTACGGCCTCATACTGCAAACGGCCCAGCTTAAAGCGGTGCATCGTGTAGAACCACGGATACCAGCTTGCGACAAATGTGCCCCAAATGCCGTATACGTCGTGGCACTCGATGAGCTTGAATTTTAGGTCGGCGATGGTGTCCCAGAACAGCTCGTCCGGCAGGCCCGCCGCTCTGTAATTTTCGCGCAGACGTTCGCTTGCAAGCGCAAGGAACAGGAAATCCACCACGTGGCGGTGCAGCCCTGTCCGCTCCGAAAGCGCGTCCATGTGCGGCACAATGGGCTTCCATTCCGCGCCGTATGCGCCGTCAATGCCGTAATCTTTAAAGAGCAGCGTCTCGGCAGAGACCAGCTCGTCAATCGCGCCGGGCGTCGTCACGAGCGTCTCGCAGTTCTCGCGCAGAGAAGCGCGGCTCGCTTCCGGCAGATCAAGGTTTTCAATAAAGCAATTTAAATAATCGAGTGTGTACATACGGATCCTCCCAAAGTAGCGTTTTTCCATAGAAACGCGTTTATCTCATTCTATCATTTGTATATGCGCGGCGCAATGGACTTTTTGCACAGCAGAACACACCTGTTTTTGTAGGAACGGTGCACAGCACCTGTTTTTGCACGGTTTTCTCCGCTAACGCTCAAAATACAATCACCTTTTTATCACATTTTGTAAGTAAAATTTAAGAAACAAAACAAAGAGGAGGGCGAAAGCCATGGCGGACTATACCGGCATATTTGAGCGCGTAGAGCAAAAATATCTGCTTGATTCCTTACAGTTTGAGGCGCTCTGGGCGGTTTTGGAGCCGTATATGCGCCCCGATGAATACGGGCGCTCCACCATATGCAACATTTACTTTGACACCCCGAATTATTTGCTGGCGCGACTTTCGGGCGAAAAGCCCGTCTATAAAGAAAAGCTGCGTTTGCGCACCTACGGCGTGCCGAAAGCGGAAAGCCCGTCGTTTGTGGAGCTGAAGAAAAAATATCAGGGCATTGTCTACAAGCGCCGCATCGTGATGCCCTACGGCGAAGCGTATGATTGGCTCGTAAACGGCAAAGCGCCGAAAGAGAACAGCCAGATTGCAAAAGAGATTGCATGGTCACTGCACTATTACGGCGATTTAAAGTCTGCCATGGCGCTATGCTACGACCGTGTGGCACTTTACAGCCGCGAAGACAGCGGCCTGCGCATCACATTCGATACCAACATACGCTTTAGAGAAGGAAATACCGACCTGCGTCAGGGGGACGACGGGCGACTGCTTTTAGAGCCCGGCGAAACGCTGATGGAAATCAAAGCCGGCGGCGGTCTCCCCACATGGCTCACCGATATGCTGAGCCGCTTTAGAATTTACCCCGCGTCGTTTTCTAAATATGCCAGCGCCTATAACACCCACGGCACGCACATCGTGCATGCATCCTAAATAATTCATTTGATTCCAGAAAGGATATTCCCATGGAAACCATGTTTGCAAGCTTCACCTCGTCCGGTATCACCGTATCTTCGTTTTTGATTTGCTCTCTCGTCGCGCTGCTTTGCGGCGCACTCATCGCGTTTACGTATACGCGCCGCACGCGCTTTACGCAAAGCCTTGTGCTCGCTGTCATTTTGCTGCCGTTTGCCGTGCAGACCGTCATTATGCTCGTCAACGGCAACGTCGGCACGGGCGTCGCGGTCGCCGGCGCGTTCGGCCTTGTCCGTTTCCGCTCCGCACCCGGTAACGCCAAAGACATCTCCGTCATCTTCGTTGCCATGGCCGTGGGTCTCGCCTGCGGCAGCGGCTATATCGCGCTTTCCGTGCTCTTCACGGTCATTGCGTGCGCCGTGCTGTATCTGCTCGTCTTCTTCCATATCGGTGCAGACCGCAGCGGCGAAAAAGAGCTCAGCATCACCATCCCTGAATCGCTCGATTACACCGAGGTGTTCGACGATATTTTCAAAGAATACACCACCCACGCAGAGCTTACGGAAGTCAAGACCGCAAGCCTCGGTAGCCTCTATAAGCTGCACTATCGCGTGCGCCTTGCGGACGACCGCAACGAAAAAGAATTTCTCGATGCGCTTCGCTGCCGCAACGGCAATCTCGAAGTGCGCTGCGGCCAGCCGCATACTCCCGTGGAACAACTGTAAAGAAAGGAGCCTTCCTTTATGAAACCGAATCGTTTATCCACGAAAAAACACACCCTGCGCTTTGCTGTCATTCTCTCCGCACTGATCTTAGCGGGTTGCGCTTCCACACAGTCGACCACATCGTCTACGTCCGCATTTTCCGCTTCCTCTACCGTGAGCACGGTCAGCACCTCTGAGGAAAGCGGTGCAGACGAGCCCGATTCTACCGGCGGCGCGATGAACGGCACCATCGGCTCCGTCATCGAAGCAAATCTTTCCTTTAAAAATAAGGATTTCTACATCGATTACAGTACGGAAGACACCGTGAAGATCGACCTTTCCGCGCCAAAGGAAGCAGACGGCGTTAAGGTTTCCGGCAGCACGGTCACCATTACGGAAGCGGGCACGTATGTCCTCAGCGGCACGCTCACGGACGGCCAGGTCATCATTGATGCCGGCGACGAGGATGATGTGCGCCTTGTGCTCGAAAACGCGAGCATCACCTGCACAACGACCGCGCCTATCTACGCGAAAAACGCCGATAAAGTCATTATCAGCCTGCCCGAAAACACCGAAAGCACCGTGACCGATACCGTCACCGGCACGGACGGCAACGATGAGCTTACCGCCGCGATTTTCGCCAAATGCGACCTTTCCGTTAACGGCACGGGCACGCTGAACGTCAACGCCAACGCAAATGACGGCATCACGAGCGAAGATAAATTGAAAATCACCGGCGGCGTTTTGAATATCACTTCGGCAGACGACGGCCTCGTCGGCAAAGACGCTGTGCTCATTAAGGACGGCACCGTCCATATCACGGCTTCCGGCAACGGCATCAAGTCCACCAAATCCGAGGCCGATAAAGGCTATGTCTATATCGGCGGGGGCACTGTGAACATCACCGCCGAGCAGGACGGCATTCAGGCGGAGACCAGTGTTCTCATTTCCGCGGGCGAAGTAAATGTCACCGCAGGCGGCAGCGCGAATGGAGAGCAAAAAACGGGCAATGCTATGTTTGGCGGCGCACAGAGTACAACGACGGACGAAACCCTGTCTACAAAGGGCATCAAGGCCGAGGCCGCGCTCGACATCACCGGCGGCACCGTCGCGGTCGATTCCGCAGACGACAGCCTGCACAGCAACGATTCGATGACCGTTTCAGGCGGCGGTATCACCGTAAAGTCCGGCGACGACGGCCTGCACGCAGATAACACCCTTACGATCGAGGACGGCACCATCGTGGTGGAAGAGTCCTGTGAGGGCCTTGAAGCCATCGACCTCACCATCAACGGCGGTACGATCGATGTCACCGCAAGCGACGACGGCCTGAATGCTGCAGGCAGCGCCGTTGACGGCGGCTTTGGCACCGCGGGTGCAGATACGCTCACCGTCAACGGCGGCACGCTCACCGTCAACGCCTCCGGCGACGGGCTCGATTCCAACGGTGCGCTTACGATTAACGGCGGTACGGTGTACGTCAGCGGCCCCACCGGTGACGGTAACGGCACATTTGACTGCGACGGCGTGTTTACCATCAACGGCGGCGTTGTGCTCGGCACAGGCAGCTCCGGCATGCTGAAGACCCCCACAACGGATTCCAAACAGAACACGATCAGCGTCAGCTGCACCGGCAGCGCGGGTGACACCGTAGAAGTGAAGGGCGCGGACGGCAACACGCTCGTTTCCGCCGTGGCTCCGAAGAACTTTACGAATGTCACGTTCAGCACGCCGGACATCACCGAGGGCGAAACGTATACAGTCTATGTAAATGGTACAGAAGCCGCGAACGAGACCTGCTCCGGCGTTGTCAGCGGCGCTACGGGTATGGGCAGCTTTGGCGGCGGCCCCGGCAATATGGGTGGTCGGGCTCCAAACGGCAGTATGGGCGGCCAAATGCCGAACGGCAACAGCGATGGCACCACCCCGCCGGAAATACCGAGCGGCGATAGTGGCATAACCTCGCCGAACGGTAACGGAGGCACGCCTCCGCAGATGCCGGGCAACACCTCCGATACCTGATTTTCTCTTGTTTTCCTGTGCGTCAAAATATGAACTTTTCGTAACAATTTCGGCTTTTTCGCAAAAACCCGCACACCTTTTGTCAGGGTGAAAAGGAACCTGTCAATTTCCGTCGAAAATACGCGAACGATTCTATTTGAACTTTCAAGACCCCCTTGCTATAATGGCATTACTGACAGATTTACCACCCATCCGACAGCCTCCGCTCTAAAAGTACAGCGGGGCTGCCGGGCCGGATCAGGAAGGATGAGAGATTTTGAGTGAACAGGAATTGATGCTGCGCGTAGCAGCCAAACACGGCGTAGACGGTGAAACGGTCCGCGAGGAGATTGGCAAAGCCCTTCGCACGGCGAAGAATTCTTCAAATGCCGCAGCCCGCGCGTTTTGGAGCGCCATCCCCGAAGATGCCAGCGACAAAGAGATCGTGCAGTGCATCGCCGCCCTCTTGTTGGGTAGCGCCGTGGAGGAGCAAAACTGAACAGCATTATCCGTAAACTCAAAAAACACGGTGCAGCCGAAATGAAGCTGCACCGTGTTTTTGTTGTTTTGCAAAATCACAGAAATAAAGGTCGCGCTTTTGGCTCGGCTTAAAACGACCGATTCGTGCCTTGTCACGATATCCTCTATCTTTTTCTCGGTCTCCTGTCCGCGAATGGCGAAGTAAGAGTTTACTTTATCACTCTTGCCCTTACAACCGGCGAAAGTGCCGCCAGCTTTTCGCGCACGTCCTCCGTCACGTCGCCCGTAACGTCCAAAATGGTGTATGCCCAGTCGCCACGCGATTTCGAGAGCATGTTCTCAATGTTGATGCCCGCTTCACCGCACACCTGTGTGAACGAACCGATGGTATTTGGAATGTTTCTGTGCGCAAGGCAAATGCGTGTGTCCGCGCCGCGCGCCATGGAAATATTCGGGAAGTTGACGGCATTTCGGATGTTGCCGTTTTCAATGTAATCCTTCAGCTCCTCTGCGGCCATCACAGCGCAGTTATCCTCGCTTTCCGGCGTGGAAGCGCCAAGGTGCGGGATCGCGATGACGTTTTCGACCCCGAGCAGCGCGTCATCCGGGAAGTCCGTCGCATACGCAGCAACGGTGCCGTCTGCAAGCGCCGCCAACATCGCGTCGGTATCGACGAGCGCCCCGCGCGAGAAGTTTAAGACGCGCACACCTTTTTTCACTTTTTTCAAAGCGTCCGCGCCTATGAGTCCGCGCGTCGAGTCATTTAGCGGTACATGTATTGTAATGTAATCGCACTTTTCAAAAATCTCATCCACGGAAGCGGCCTTCACAATGTCGCTCGAAAGGTTCCATGCAGCGTCCACGGAAAGGAACGGGTCGAAGCCGTATACCTGCATGCCGAGCGTCTGTGCGGCGTTCGCAACGAGCACGCCGATCGCGCCAAGACCAATCACGCCCAGCTTTTTGCCGAGAATTTCCGGCCCCGCAAACGCAGATTTTCCTTTTTCCACCTGCTTCGAAATGTCTGCCGTGCCTTTTAGTGTCTGCGCCCATTCAATCGCCGGGACAATTTTTCTCGACGTCAAAAGCAGTGCCGCCAGCACCAGCTCCTTCACGGCGTTGGCGTTTGCGCCGGGTGTGTTGAACACCACAATGCCGGCTTCCGCGCACTTTTCCACGGGAATGTTGTTCACGCCCGCGCCGGCCCTCGCGATTGCAAGCAGGCTATTGGGCAATTTCATGTCGTGCATGGCGGCGGAGCGCACTAAAATGCCCTCCGGGTTCTCAATTTCGGCAGCGTATGTATAGTTTTCGCCCAAACGGTCGGTGCCGAGCGGGCTGATCTTATTGAGGCAAAGTATGTTGTACATCAGGCATTCTCCTTTTCAAAGTTCTCCATAAACTGAACAAGCTTCTCCACGCCTTCGCGCGGCATCGCGTTATAGATAGACGCGCGCATGCCGCCCACGCTGCGGTGGCCCTTCAGATTCACAAAGCCCGCAGCGGCAGCTTCCTGCACGAATTTTGCGTCTAAATCCTTGTCGCCCGTCACAAATGTCACGTTCATAATGGAACGGCTTTCTTTTTCGGCGCAGCCCTTAAAAAGCTTTGAGCGGTCGAGAAAATCATAGAGCAGCGCGGCTTTTTCCACGTTGCGCTTTTCCATCGCCTTCAGCCCGCCTACTTCGTTTTTCAGCCATTCCAAAACGAGCTTGCACATGTAAATGGAGTAGCACGGCGGCGTGTTGTACATGCTGTCGCTTTCCGCGTGCGTCTTATACATGAACATCGTCGGCGTTTTTTCCTGCGGCTCGCCGATGAGATCCTCGCGGATGATGACAATGGTCAGGCCTGCCGGGGCTACATTTTTCTGCGCGCCCGCATACAAAACGCCGAATCTCGAAACATCGATCGGTCGGCTCAGAATGCAGGAGGAAATGTCCGCCACAAGCGGCACGTCACCCGTTTCCGGCAGCGCATGGAACACCGTGCCGTAGATCGTGTTGTTCATGCAGATATGGAAGTAGTCCGCGTCCGGGCGGAACTCCTTCGGGTCAAGGTCGGGAATGCGGCTGAAATTCTGCTCTTTCGAGGATGCCACCACTTTGCAGTCGCCAAAGCGCGCGGCTTCCTTATACGCTTTTGTGGAGAACTGGCCGGAGAGTACATAGTCGGCCTTGCGGTTTTTCGTCATCAGATTCAGCGGCACCATCGCAAACTGCGAGGATGCGCCGCCCTGCAAAAAGAGCACCTTGTAGTTATCCGGGATCTCCATCACTTCGCGCAGAAGGCTTTCCGCGCCCTTGATGATCGCGTCATAGACCTTAGATCGGTGTGACATCTCCATCACGGACTGGCCTGATCCTTCATAGTCGAGCATTTCGGCAGCGGCTCTCAGAAGAACGCTTTCCGGCAGCATAGAGGGGCCGGCAGAGAAGTTGTACACACGGTTCATAGTAAGATCTTCCTTTCTTTGGCGCGTTAAATCGCACCGGATAATAAAATAGATTTGCCTTGCTTTACCGTGATTTCTTATAGCACTGCGGTAAAGTTTCCCCTATTATACATACAGCAAAACGCAAATGTCAAGTATAAATTTGTTTTTGAAATAAAAACAGGTGTATCTAATCGGTGGACAAATATCGAATGCTGCATTTCGTTCGTACCCCATGCACAAATACAAATAAATTGTCCACCTTCTGCTGACAAGTCCGCATTTTTCGGCCGCAAGGCAAAAAACGCGGCAAAAAAGCGCTTTAAAAACTATCTAAAAGTACAGAACATTTTCCATAACGGATTGATTTTTTGGAAATCTTTTTGTATAATAACAGAAACAAGGACACTTTAGGCTCAAAAAGAGCAAACAGACCCGTGTCCGAACTCGGCGAAAGGGTGAAGCTTTCATGAAGGTACAGAATATTGTCAACATTTTAAAGGCGGAAATACTGGCGGAGGGCGACCTTCAGGAAGAGGTCAAAACCGCATGCGGCAGCGATATGATGAGCGACGTGCTGGCGTTCGTAAAGGATCAGTCCGTGCTGCTCACGGGCCTTGTCAATCCGCAGGTGGTACGCACGGCGGAAATGATGGATATGCACTGCATCATCTTTGTGCGCGGCAAGCGCCCGGATGAGACCGTGTTGTCGCTCGCACGGCAAAAGGACATCACCATCCTCGCAACGCCGTACAGAATGTTCACGGCGTGCGGCCTCCTATACGAAAAAGGATTAGAAGGCGGGTGTGACGTATCATGAGTATGCTGCAACTTCGGTATACAGTCCCCGGCGATGATTTTACCCGCGCGGGCGAAGCTTCGGGCGATGTAAAGCATAAATTAAAAAAGCTCGGCTATAACCCATCTGCCATTCGCCGCGTTTCCATCGCCATGTACGAGGGTGAAATCAACATGGTCATCCATGCGGGCGGCGGCGAAGCCAATGTGGACGTGGACCCGGATAAGGTTGTCATCGTGCTCACCGATCACGGTCCCGGCATCGCAGACGTGGAAAAAGCCATGCAGGAGGGCTGGTCTACCGCGCCGGATAACGTGCGGTCGCTTGGTTTTGGCGCCGGCATGGGCCTGCCGAACATGAAGAAGTATTCCGACGAAATGACGATTGATTCGGTCGTGGGGCAAGGTACCACGCTCAAAATGGTCGTTTACGCGCAGAGCGAAAAATCGTAAGCTCTGTATAGGATAATGGAGGAGGCGCGTTAGATTGGGTATTTTTTTCCACTCGGTCACGCTCGATGAAAGCAAGTGCGTAGGCTGCACAAACTGCATTAAGCGCTGCCCAACGGAAGCCATTCGCGTGCGCAGCGGCAAAGCGGTCATCATGAGCGAGCGCTGTATCGATTGCGGAGAGTGCATCCGCATCTGCCCGCACCACGCAAAGCGTGCAAAGCATGACCACCTTTCCATGCTGGAAAAGTTTACATATAAAATCGCGCTGCCCGCACCGTCTCTTTATGGGCAGTTTAATAATTTGGACGATCAGGATTATGTTTTATCCGGCCTTAAAAAGCTTGGGTTCGATGACGTCATGGAGGTCTCCGGCGCGGCAGAGCTTGTCAGCGAGGCTACCCGCCGTCTGATGGATGCCGGCACCTTGCAGCGCCCCGTCATCAGCTCGGCTTGCCCGGCTGTCGTGCGTTTAATCCGCGTCCGCTTCCCGGATCTCTGCGACCACGTTCTGCCGCTTTTGTCGCCCATGGAGACTGCAGCAAGGATTGCAAAGCAGCAGGCCATGCAGAAAACGGGCCTGCCGAAAGAGCAGATCGGCTGCTTTTTCATCACGCCGTGTCCCGCAAAGGTTACGGATATTCGCATGCCCATTGGCATCGAAAAATCGGAGGTAGACGGCGCCATCGCCATCAGCGAAATTTTCCCGCAGCTTTCAAGCCGCATGGATAAGCTCACGCCAAAAGATCTCGAATCGCTCTCAAATTCCGGCATTATCGGTGTCAGCTGGGCGACCTCCGGCGGCGAATCCTCGGCGCTGTTAAAAGAAAAATATCTCGCGGCGGACGGCATCGAAAACGTCATCCGCGTTTTGGAGGAGATTGAAGACGAACGCATCGGTGAGCTGGATTTCATCGAGCTCAACGCCTGCTCCGGCGGCTGCGTCGGCGGCGTGCTATGCGTCGAAAATCCGTATGTCGCCATTGCAAGATTGCAAAGATTGCGCAAATATCTGCCCGTCTCGCAGAATCACTTGGAGAAAAACAAAACCGTCCCGGAGGAAATGAACTGGGGCAGCGGGCTGGAGTTTTCCAATGTTTTAACGCTTTCGGAGGATATTTCCCGCGCCATGGAAATGATGATGGAGATCGACAAGGTGGAAGCGGAGCTGCCGGGGCTCGATTGCGGCGCGTGCGGCGCACCGAGCTGCCGTGCCTTTGCAGAGGACACCGTGCGCGGAAGCTGCCGCAAGGAAGACTGCGTGTTCATCCTGCGCAAGGAGATCCGCCGTTTTGCGGATTCGCTCTCAAATTTAGACCTTGACGGCGGCAAACGCACAAGTGATGACGAATAGGGGGAAGTAAAATGCAGATAGGGGAAATGGCCGAAACACTCGGCTGGAAGCTTTTGACCGAAAATACAGATACAACGCGCGAAGTAAAGGGCTGCTACTGCGGCGATCTTTTAAGCTGGGTCATGGGCAGAGCCAAAGCGGACGACGCGTGGCTTACTGTCATGGGCAACGTCAACGCCATCGCGGTCGCATCGCTTGCCGATACCGCAGGCATCATCCTTGTAGAAGATGCCGTTTTGGATGCAGATGCCAAAGCGCGTGCCGAGCAGCAGGAAATCGCCGTGTACGGCACATCCCTGCCTGCCTTTGAAACCGCGCTCAAAATCGCTTCATTACTGGGGTGAATGTATGAACAGCTATCGGTACGACCTGCACCTGCACTCGTGCCTTTCTCCGTGCGGCGATACGGACATGACGCCGAACAACCTCGTCAATATGGCGGCGCTGCTCGGCTGCGACATCATCGCGCTTACGGATCACAATACCTGCCGCAATACGCCCGCCGCGGTAAAGGTGGGGCAGGCCACGGACGTGCTCGTCATTCCCGGTATGGAACTCTGCACCGCCGAAGAAGCACACGTCGTCTGTCTGTTTGAAACGGTCGAGGACGCGCTCGCGTTCGATAAATACGTCTGTGCGCACATTCCAAAGGTGCCGAACCGCCCGGAAATTTTCGGCGAGCAGTGGATCTTGAATGAGGACGACGAGAAGATCGGCGAAATTTCCGAGCTTCTCATTACCGCAACAGACATCAGCATCAACGATGTGCAGGCGCTCGTGAAAAAGTTTAACGGCGTGGCGTTTCCCGCGCATGTCGATAAAGACGCGTACAGCGTCACTGCGTCGCTCGGTGCTATCCCGCCGGAAGCGCAGTTTTCCGCAGCAGAGCTGTCCCTTACTGCCGATGCCGCACAGCAGCGGCTTCTGCACCCGGAGCTCGAAAGCATGATGCTCCTGCGCAGCTCTGACGCGCATTACCTGCATTTGATGCCCGAAGAACACCAAACGGTGGAACTGCCGGAAAAAACCGCCAAAGCGCTTTTAGATGTGCTGCGTGGGTGCGGTGCAGGTAGATTTCAAGCTTTATAAGGAAAAACGTCAAGCTGTGTGCTATGCGAATTTCGCATAACGCACAGCTTTCGTCATTTTTACCAACATGGCCAAATCATCGAATTTTCGTTAAATTGCATAAAATTTAGTTAAATCTCGCTTCTTTGAAAATTAGCTGTTTCTAACTTTTGCGAATCGGGAGAAAACGGAATAGATATACTTTTATCGATATAAAATATCGATAAAATGAGTGATATTTCAACCTTTTCACGGCAAATCTATACTGTTTTTGTATACTTTAACAAATGCCCGAAAACGAAATTTTTGTGCTGTACGCTAAAAGAACTGACAAAAATTTCGTCATGGGTTTGACAAACTTTCGATTTTAATTCTTTTTTAGAATTATTATGTATATCGATTTTGATATAATTCATAAAGATGTATGAAAGCTCTCCGCCCAATAGGGGCGCAGACCGAACCATACCTGAATTTAAACTTAATTTTATCAGGGAGGAAATAAAATGCAAAAGCGTATCAGTACCATTCCGTTTACCGATACTCCCGAGCAGCATGAGAAGCTCCTCGCAGTCATCGAGAGCCTCAAGAATGAAAAGGGCGCCGTCATGGCTGCACTGCACAAGGCGCAGGATATCTACGGCTACCTGCCGATCGAAGTGCAGAAGGAGATTGCACGCGGTCTCGATGTATCTCTCGAAGAGGTCTACGGCGTTTCCACGTTCTATTCTCAGTTCTCGCTCACTCCGAAGGGTAAGTACAACATTTCCATTTGCCTCGGCACCGCATGTTACGTTAAGGGTGCAGATAAGGTTCTTGACCGTCTCGTTGCAAAGCTCGGCATCCAGCCGGAGGAATGTACGCCGGACGGTGTGTTCTCGCTCACCGCATGTCGCTGCATCGGCGCCTGTGGCCTTGCACCGGTCCTCACCGTCAACGAAGACGTTTACGGCCGTCTCGTTCCCGAGGACGTGGATAAGATTCTTGCAAAATACACAGCGTAAGCCATGCGCGAGCTTTCGTTGAATGTGATGGACATTGTGCAGAACTCCGTTCGCGCGGGCGCATCGCTTATCACGGTGCAGGTCGCGGAATCGAAAAAGCACGACACCTTAACCATCACGATAACGGATAACGGCTGCGGCATGAGTGCGGAGCAGGTCAAAAGCGTCATCGATCCGTTTTTCACCACACGCACCACCCGCAAGGTTGGGCTTGGCGTGCCGCTTTTCAAAATGGAAGCGGAAATGACGGGCGGCTCGTTTCAGATTGATTCCGAAGAGGGGAAGGGCACCAAAGTCACGGCTGTGTTTCGTCCCTCGCATGTCGATATGATCCCCCTCGGGGACATCGCGTCCGTTATCCATCTTTTGATCACCTGCAATCCCGAACTCGATTTTCTCTTTACCCACAGCGTTGAAGAAAAAGAGATTACCCTCGATACCCGTATGCTGCGCGAGCAGCTGGAGGGCGTTCCGTTTACGGAGCCTGCGGTATCGGCGTGGATTCGGGAGTATCTTGCAGAGGCGGAGGAAGAGCTTAAGTAGCTCTCGTAGTATCAATGCGCAAGGCGCAGAAAGGAAAAGCCACATGAAATCATTAGCTGAACTTCAGGCAATTCGAGATAGAGCAAAAATGGCGGTCAACGTCCGCGAAAATTCCGAAGCGAAAACACGTGTTCTGGTCGGCATGGCTACCTGCGGCATCGCAGCAGGCGCAAGACCGGTTCTCACCGCCATCTCGGATGAGGTCAACAAACGCGAGCTTCACGACGTCCTGGTCACGCAGACGGGCTGCATCGGCATCTGCCAGTTCGAGCCGATCGTCGAAGTTATCGATGAAAACGGCACCAAGACTACATACGTAAAAATGACACCGGAAAAGGCACTGCGCGTTGTCAACGATCACATCGTCAACGGCAATGTCGTCACGGAATACACCATCGGTGCAAATCAGAAATAAGGAGGTAAAACTATGTTTCGTTCCAATGTTCTGGTCTGCGGCGGTACGGGCTGCACGTCCTCGAACAGCGAAAAGATCATTGAAAAGCTGAAGGAGGAAATCAGCGCCAAAGGTCTGGATCAGGAAGTCAACGTTGTTCGTACCGGCTGCTTCGGCCTGTGCGCACTCGGCCCGATCATGATCGTATACCCGGAGGGCGCGTTCTATAGCCGCGTCACCCCGGAAGATGTCCCGGAAATTGTTGAAGAGCACCTGCTCAAGGGACGTATCGTTCGCCGCCTGCTCTACAAAGAGACGGTCGTCGACGAAAGCACTACAAAATCCCTTAACGAGACCACGTTCTACGCAAAGCAGATGCGTGTCGCACTGCGCAACTGCGGCGTGATTAACCCGGAGCAGATCGACGAGTACATCGCGCTCGACGGCTATCAGGCAATCGGCAAGATTCTCACAGAGAAGATCCCGCCCCAGCAGGTCATTCAGACCATGCTCGATTCCGGCCTCCGCGGTCGTGGCGGTGCAGGCTTCCCCACCGGTCTTAAGTGGAAATTCGCAGCGGCAAACGATGCCGATCAGAAATATGTATGTTGTAACGCCGACGAGGGCGACCCGGGCGCATTCATGGACCGTTCCATTCTGGAAGGCGACCCGCACAGCGTCATCGAAGCCATGACCATCGCCGGTTACGCCATCGGCGCAACGCAGGGTTACATCTACATCCGTGCAGAGTACCCCATCGCGGTTCACCGTCTCCAGATTGCCATCAACCAGGCGAGAGAATATGGCCTGCTCGGCAAGAATATCTTCGATTCCGGCTTTGATTTCGACCTTGAGATCCGCCTCGGCGCCGGCGCATTCGTGTGCGGCGAAGAGACTGCGCTTATGACCTCCATCGAAGGTAAGCGCGGCGAGCCGAGATGCCGCCCGCCGTTCCCGGCACTCAAAGGTCTGTTCCAGAAGCCGACCGTTCTGAATAACGTTGAGACGTATGCCAACATCCCGCAGATCTTCCTCAAGGGGCCGCAGTGGTTCCGCAGCATCGGCACAGAGAAGAGCGCGGGCACCAAGGTGTTCGCACTCGGCGGCAAGATTAACAATACCGGCCTTGTTGAGGTTCCGATGGGTACCACCCTGCGTGAAGTTGTCGAAGAAATCGGCGGCGGCATCCCGGGCGGCAAGGAGTTTAAGGCTATTCAGACGGGCGGCCCCTCGGGCGGCTGTGTGACGAAGGCAGAGCTTGACACTCCGATAGATTTTGACAACCTCATAGAGCTCGGCTCCATGATGGGCTCGGGCGGCGCCATCGTTATGGACGAGGACAACTGCATGGTCGATGTGGCTAAATTCTACATGGAATTTATCTGCGACGAATCCTGCGGAAAATGTTCTCCGTGCCGCATAGGCACAAAGAGAATGCTTGAGATTCTCACCAAAATTACGGACGGCAAGGGCACCATGGAGGACCTTGACGAGTTGGAGGAGCTCGGAAAGATTGTAAAATCCAACTCGCTGTGCGGTCTCGGTCAGACCTCGGCAAATCCGATTATATCGACTATCTCCAAATTCAAGGACGAGTACATCGCACACATTGTAGACAAAAAATGTCCGGCAGGCGTGTGCAAGCATCTGCTCAAATACAAGGTTGAGCCGGACAAGTGCAGAAAGTGCAGTTTGTGTGCGCGCAACTGCCCGGTAGGCGCAATCACCGGCGTCACCGGTAAGGAGCCGTTCATGATAGACCAGGAAAAATGTATCAAGTGCGGAATGTGTATCTCGTCGTGTAAATTCGGCGCAATTTTGAAGAAATAGGAGGAAATCGAATAATGGCAAAGATTGATATAAAGATTGAAGGCGTCTCCTATCAGGTTGAAGAGGGCATGACAATTCTTGAGGCTGCCAAATCCTGCGGATACGAAATTCCTTCCTTGTGTACATTTAATCACGGCGAGTGCTCCCAAGGCTCGTGCCGTGTGTGCCTCGTTGAAGTGAAGGGCGCAAGAGGCCTTGTGGCGTCGTGCGTATACCCCGTGAATGAAGGCATGGAAATAAGAATATCCACCCCAAGGGCTGCCGAGGCAAGGCGCGCGTCCGTCGAGCTGCTGCTCTCGAACCACTCGTTCAAATGTCAGCAGTGCGAGAAAAACGGCAAGTGCGAGCTGCTCCATGCGGCAACCGTCACGGGTGCGAGAGACGATAAATTCGGCGGCGCAAAAACCCCATGCAGCTTTGACGACCTCACGCCGTCAATTGTGAGAGACACCTCCAAATGCGTGCTTTGCGGCAGATGCGTCGCAAGATGTGAAAATGCTCACGGGCTGGGAATACTCGGCTTTGAGAACAGAGGCTTTAATACAATTGTCGCTCCGGCGGAGAATCGCTCCATGGCAGACAGCCCCTGCATACTCTGCGGACAGTGCGTAAGCGTTTGTCCCACGGGCGCACTTATGGAAAAATCCGAAATATCCAAGGTTGATGAGGCTATGAAGTCGGGCAAATACGTTGTGGTTCAGGTTGCACCGGCGGTGCGCGCGGCACTCGGCGAGGAATTCGGCATGAAGGTAGGTACGGCTGTTACGGGCAAGATGGTTTCCGCTCTGCGCAGACTCGGATTCGACAAGGTGTACGACACCAACTTTGCAGCCGACCTCACCATCATGGAGGAGGGCACGGAGCTGCTCGGCAGAATCAAAAACGGCGGAGTTCTGCCGATGATTACCTCGTGCTCGCCCGGTTGGATTAACTACGCGGAATATAACTACGGCGACCTTCTGCCGCATCTTTCATCGTGCAAATCGCCTCATCAGATGATGGGCGCAATCATAAAGAGCTATTATGCGCAGAATAACAACATCGACCCCGAGAATATCTTTGTTGTATCTGTAATGCCATGCACGGCAAAGAAGTTTGAAAAGGAGAGAGAGCAGCTCAAAGTAAATGGGCTTGCGGACGTTGACGCAGTGCTCACCACAAGGGAGCTTGCAAAGCTCATCAAACGCTCCGGCATAGATTTCCGCCGCCTGCCCGATGATGAGTTCGACCAAGATTTGCTGGGAGAGTACACAGGCGCGGGAGTTATCTTCGGTGTGACCGGCGGAGTTATGGAGGCTGCACTCAGAACTGTATATCACGTGCTCACAGGCAAGGAGCACGACCTCATCAAATTTGAGGAGGTGCGCGGATTTGACGGCGTGAAGGAAGCTTCAATCGACATTGACGGCACTGTTGTAAATGTTGCAATAGCGCACGGCATGAAGAATGCCAAGGTGCTGCTTGACGACATAAGGGCAGGCAAATCAAAGTATCATTTCATAGAGATTATGGGCTGCCCCGGCGGATGTATCAACGGCGGCGGACAGCCGATTGTTCGCTCGTGCTTTATGCCCGACGAGGATGCCGACATCTATGACACCTACAAGGACAAGAGGGCGGCAGCTCTCTACTCTGAGGATGAGAGACAGGTTGTAAGACAGTCGCACAACAACACTCAGGTTAAAAAGCTCTATGAGGATTTCCTCGGCGAGCCCAATTCGCACAAGGCACACGAGTTGCTCCATACCACCTATGAAGCGCGCGTAGGCTTTAACGACAGGTAATAACACGCTGCGGCACAGGTTGCAATTGATTTTGCAATCTGTGTCATTTTGCATAAAATGCGCAAAAAACGAGTGACGAAAGCTGCGAAAAAATACTTGACACACAGCCGATTTAATGGTATGATTATATCAATGAATCTTTAAGTTTGGTACGAGATGCCGACAAGGTTTAGTGTAACATTGGTGTATTGTTATGCCCATGCCTTTTCGGCGTGGGCATTTTTTGATAGGAGAAATACATATGAGAAAGGTATACAAAAACGCGAATATACACGGAATCGGCAAGGCGGACATAGCCGTTGCCGACGGCGTTGTCGAAAAAATTGCGGCTGATATTTGCGTTTGCGGCGGCGATGTTGTTTTTGATTTGAATAATGCGGTTGTTTTTCCCGGTTTTGTCGATGCGCACGTGCATTTTCGCGAACCGGGTTTTTCATACAAGGAGACTGTGGGTACGGGCAGCCGCGCAGCGGCAAGGGGCGGCTTTACCCATGTGTGTACCATGCCGAATCTTAACCCCGTGCCGGACAGCGCCGAGCACCTCGGCGTTCAGCTTGACATCATAAAAAAAGACGCTTGCATAGGCGTACACCCTTTCGGAGCAATCACCGTCGGGCAGAATGGCGGTGAGCTGTCCGACATGGAAGCCATGACGGACGGCGTGATTGGATTTTCCGATGACGGCAAGGGAGTGCAGAGCGCGGAGATGATGAAAAGCGCCATGGTGAGAGCTAAGAAGCTCGGCATGGTCATCTCGGCGCACTGCGAGGATAATTCACTGCTTAACGGCGGCTGCATACATGACGGCGAATATGCGCGCACCCATAGCATAAAGGGCATATGCTCCGAGAGCGAGTGGAGACCGATACGCCGTGATGTTGAAATCGCGGCGCAGACAGGCTGTGCATATCATGTGTGCCACATATCCGCCAAGGAAAGTGTGAAACTGATACGCCGAGCCAAGGCGGACGGAGTGAACATAACCTGCGAGACGGCGCCGCACTACCTTGTATTCAATGATTCCATGCTTTGCGACAGCGGCAGATTCCGCATGAATCCGCCGATTCGCAGCGAGGAGGACAGGCAGGCGCTTATCGGGGGAATATGCGACGGCACGGTGGATATGATAGCGACCGACCACGCTCCGCACAGCGCGGAGGAAAAGAGCAGAGGTCTCTGCGGCAGTCTTAACGGCGTAGTCGGCATAGAAACCTCATTTGCGGCGCTGTATACTCATCTGGTGAGGAAAGGAGTCATCTCGCTTGACAGGCTGATTGAACTTATGTCATACGCGCCGAGGGCGCGGTTTGGCATAGCCGGCGGTTTGGCGGCAGGCGGCAGGGCAGAATTTACGGCGTTTGACTTAGACAGTGAGTTTACCGTGGATACGGACGAATTTCTGTCTATGGGAAAATCCACTCCGTTTGACGGTATGAAGCTTTTCGGCAGATGTATGATGACTGTGTACGGAGACGAAATTGTATGGAGGGCTGACGAATGAAAACAGGTCTTTTTGAAATAAACGAAAATGTGCTTATTGCGCCGGATGTATACCGCATGAAGCTTTGCGGCGACGCGTCGGAGATAACCGCGCCGGGGCAGTTTGTTAATATAAAACTCGAGGGCAAATTTTTGCGTCGGCCGATATCGGTTTATGACTGCGGCGAAGGCTTTGTGAGCATAATATACAAGGTTGTCGGCTCGGGCACACGGCAGATGAGCTGTGCCGAGCAGGGAGATTTGCTCGATGTGATGACGGGTCTCGGCAACGGCTACGACCTTGACAAATGCGGCGAAAAACCGCTGCTCATCGGCGGCGGAGCAGGTGTGCCGCCGATGTACTATCTGTGCAGGAGGCTCATTGAGCGCGGAGCACAGCCAACGGTGATTATGGGGTTCAACACCGAGAGCGAGATTTTTTGTCTCGATGAATTTTCCGCGCTGTGCCGCACGATAGTGACAACGGCAGACGGAAGTTTCGGCACAAAAGGCTTTGTGACGGACGCCATGGGGGATATTGATTACACCCATTACTGCGCCTGCGGTCCCGAGCCCATGCTGAAAGCGGTGTACGCCGCAGCGGCAGTCAACGGTCAGCTGAGCTTTGAGGAGCGCATGGGATGTGGTTTCGGCGCGTGTATGGGATGCAGCTGCAAAACCAAGTACGGCTCAAAGAGAATCTGCAAGGACGGCCCCGTCCTGGAAAGTGAGGAGGTAATATGGTAGATACAAGTGTGAATTTAAGCGGTGTAAGGCTTGATAATCCGATTATTCCGGCGAGCGGTACTTTCGGCTACGGATACGAATTTGCCAAGCTTTATGACATAAATATTCTCGGCAGCTTTTCATTCAAGGGCACGACAAAGGAGCCGAGATTCGGCAACCCGACCCCGAGGATTGCCGAGTGCGCCGAGGGTATGCTCAATTCGGTCGGATTGCAAAACCCGGGGATAGACAAGGTGATAAACGAAGAACTCCCGAAGCTGAAAAAATGCTTTTCCAAGCCTGTGGTGGCGAACATCAGCGGATTTTCGACAGATGAGTATGCCGCCTGCTGCGAGCGGATAGACAAGGAGGAGCAGGTAGGTATAATAGAGGTAAACATCAGCTGTCCCAATGTGCATAACGGCGGCATGGCTTTCGGCACAAATCCCGAGGCGGCGGCAGAGGTCACAAGGGCGGTGAAGGCTGTTACAACCAAGCCTGTGTATATAAAGCTCAGCCCTAATGTGACCGATATAGCGGCCATCGCAAAGGCTTGCGAGGAAGCCGGGGCGGACGGCATCAGCCTTATAAACACGCTACTCGGCATGAGGATAGACCTTGTGACGAAAAAGCCGATACTTGCAAACAAGATGGGCGGTTTTTCGGGCAACGCAATCTTCCCCGTGGCAGTGCGTATGGTTTATCAGGTGTACGAGGCGGTCAATATTCCGATTATCGGAATGGGCGGCGTGTCGAGCGCAGAAGATGTAATTGAAATGATGCTTGCCGGAGCAACGGGCGTCGAGGTCGGCGCGGCAAATCTGACAGACCCGTTTGTCTGCAAGCAGATAATAGAGGATTTGCCAATCGTTATGGACAAATACGGCATAGACAAACTTGAAGATATAATAGGAGGGGCACACTGAAATGGGTAAGGATGTAATTATAGCTTGTGATTTTGCGTCACAGAATGAGGTTATGGATTTTTTGGATATTTTTCCTCGGGACGAAAAGCCTTATGTCAAGATAGGCATGGAGCTGTTCTATTCCTCGGGGCCGGAAATCGTCAGAAAAATCAAGGAAAGAGGACACAAGATATTTCTTGACCTAAAGCTCTGCGACATACCTAATACGGTCAAAAAATCGATGAAAGTGCTGTCGGAGCTGGACGTGGATATGTGCAATCTGCACGCCTTCGGCTGCGGAAAAATGATGAGGGCGGCTGTCGAGGGGCTCACACGTCCCGACGGCACACGGCCTCTGCTCATAGCGGTGACCATGCTCACATCCATGGACGAGGAAGCGGCGCACAGTGAGCTCGGCATAAACTTGCCGATTAAAGACATTGTGATGAACTATGCCGAGAATGCCAAAAACAGCGGCTTGGACGGAGTGGTTTGCTCTCCGCTCGAGGCGGCTGCCGTGCATAAAAGATGCGGCAGCCGCTTCCTCACCGTTACCCCCGGCATAAGGTTCGACGGCGGCGACATGGGCGACCAGATACGAGTTATGACACCGGCGAGAGCCGCAGAGGCAGGGTCGGACTACATTGTAGTCGGCAGACCCATAACCGCGAGTGAAAATCCGCTCGAAAGCTACAAAAGATGCGTTAAAGAATTTTGCTGATATACGTAATACGGAAAGGATGAAACACTATGAAAGAATTAATTGCAAAGGATTTACTCTCCATTAAAGCGGTCTTTTTGAGACCCGACAAGCCGTTCACATGGGCAAGCGGAATAAAAAGCCCGGTATACTGCGACAACAGGCTCACGCTGTCCAACGTAAAGGTGAGAAATGATGTGGAGAATGCCATTGCCGAGACGGTGAAGGAGCACTACCCGGAGGCGGAGATGCTCATGGGCACATCCACAGCCGGTATAGCGCACGCCGCAATCGCCGCACATCTGCTCGGCATACCCATGGGCTATGTGCGCAGCGGAGCAAAAACCCACGGCAGAGAGAACAAGATAGAGGGCAGACTGCTGCCGAACGAAAAGGTGGTTGTTGTAGAGGATCTCATCTCCACGGCAGGCAGCGTAATAGAGGTTGCGGAAACCCTGCGCGAGGCAGGCGCACAGGTGCTCGGCATTGTGTCTATATTCACCTACGGAATGAAAAAAGGTATAGACCGTCTGGCGGACAAGTGCCTTAAGAACATCAGCCTTACCGATTTTGACACGGTGACGAAAATCGCCGCGCAGAGCGGATATATTGCCGAGGAGGATGTGGAGCGGCTTATCGCATTCCGCAACAATCCGTCCGATGAAAGCTGGATTGGGGGCGCAAAATGAGACATATCATAGACATTATGGATTTGTCGCCCGAGGAGATTGACTCTCTTGTGCGCAAGGCTCAGGATATCATTGCCAACCCCGAAGCTTATAGGGAAAAATGCCGTTACAAAAAGCTTGCGACGCTCTTTTTTGAGCCGTCCACAAGGACAAGACTCAGCTTTGAGGCGGCTATGATGGAATTGGGCGGAGGCGTCCTCGGATTCTCCGAGGCAAACTCAAGCTCGGCGACAAAGGGCGAGAGCGTATCTGACACGATAGCGGTTGTCAGCGGATATGCCGACATAATCGCCATGCGCCACCCCAAGGAGGGAGCACCCCTCGTTGCCGCGGAAAAATCAAGTGTGCCCGTGATAAACGCCGGAGACGGCGGACACAACCACCCCACGCAGACCCTTACCGACCTGCTCACCATATACGCGGAGAAGGGCAGATTTGACAATCTGACGGTAGGACTTTGCGGCGACCTCAAGTTCGGCAGAACCGTTCATTCGCTTGTGGCGGCAATGTCGCGTTACAGCGGCATAAAATTTGTGCTGATATCTCCCGAGGAGCTTAAGCTGCCGAGCTATGTCAAAAATGAATACATTAAGAAGAAAAATATACCCTACGAGCAGACAAAATTGCTTGACGGTGTGCTTGACAAGCTGGATATCCTCTACATGACCCGTGTGCAGAAGGAGAGATTCTTTAATGAGGAGGATTACCTGCGACTTAAGGACAGCTATATTCTCACGGCGGAAAAAATGAAATCCGCCGCCGACGACATGATTGTGATGCATCCGCTGCCGAGGGTGAATGAGATAGCCACCGAGGTGGACAGCGACCCGCGCGCTTGCTATTTCAGACAGGCGCGCTACGGCAAGTACATACGCATGGCGCTTATTCTCAAGCTTTTGGAGGTGGAATAATTGACAATAGATTCTATTAAAAACGGTGTGGTGATAGACCACATAAAATCGGGCAAATCCATGGAAATATACCGTCTGCTCGAGCTTGGACGGCTTGACTGTCAGGTGGCAATTATAAAAAACGCTCCGAGCAAAAAAATGGGCAAGAAAGACATCATTAAAATAGCGTCTGAATTTGAGCTTGACTTGGATATCCTGGGTTACATAGACCCCGACATCACGGTTAATATAATAAAGGACGGCAAGCTGCTCGGCAAAAAGCACCTTGAGCTCCCGACGGAGATACGCAATGTGGCACGCTGCAAAAATCCGCGCTGCATAACCTCGACGGAGCAGGACATAACACATATATTCAAGCTGACGGACAGGGAAAACCGCGTGTACAGATGTATGTACTGCGAGGCAAAGCTGGATTAAAAGAATGAATAAATATCCGCATATTTTGACGAATATGCGGATATTTTGTTGTATTGCAACAATGCGCTGTAATAAAATTCATAAATCGTTCATATAATTTACAAATTGTTTACAAATATATTGACATTTTGTGGACGGATATTTATAATTATATTAATATAGGAACTCTGGAGAGTCTCTTTAGGAGCGCCGAAGGTGTACGGCATTTATGTGCCAATCTCTCAGGCAAAAGGACAGAGAAAAAAGTGATTTTTTTGCTTTTCTCCGAGGAAATATATATTTGAAAAGGAGGAAGGTAAGTTATGTTTAGTGAAGTCTTAGGAAAAATTGATGACCTCGTTTGGGGTCTGCCCATGATTGTTTTCATCATGGCGGTCGGGCTCATTCTCACATTAGGAACAAGGTTTATTCAGGTGCTCCACCTGCCGAAAGCACTCAAGTATATGTTCAAAGACGAAGAGGACGGCGAGGGTGAGGTGTCGAGCTTTGGCGCGCTCTGCACGGCTCTTTCCGCTACAATAGGCACGGGAAACATTGTCGGCGTGGCAACGGCTGTCTGTACCGGAGGCCCCGGCGCTCTCTTCTGGATGGAGGTTGCGGCGTTTCTCGGAATGGCAACCAAGTTTGCGGAGGGCTTCCTCGCGGTTAAATTCAGACAGGTTAATCCTGACGGCAGTATCCTCGGCGGACCGTTTTACTACATAGAAAAGGGTTTGGGCAAATCGTGGAAATGGCTCGCGGTTTTGTTTGCCGCCTTCGGTACGCTTGCCGGATTGCTCGGCATAGGAACCATTACTCAGATAAACGGTATCACCTCCGCGGTTACGGGATTTTTTGACCCCGACGCCGCAAACACCGTGAGACTTTTCGGCGTGGATTATTCCATAGCGACGGTTATATCGGGCATAGTGGTAACGGTGTGCGTTGCCCTCGTTGTCATAGGCGGTATACAGAGAATCGCCAAGGTATCGGAGATTGTCGTGCCATTTATGGCTGTTACCTACGTTTTGTGCGCGGTTCTTCTCATTATCTGCAATATCAGGGAGGTGCCGGCTGCAATTGTTACAATCGTGAAGGCTGCGTTTAACCCCAAGGCGGTTACGGGCGGAGCGGTCGGCTCGATGTTTGTTGCCATGCAGAAGGGTGTTGCAAGAGGAATCTTTTCAAATGAATCCGGTCTCGGTTCTGCGCCCATAGCTGCGGCAGCCGCAAGGACGAAAAGACCTGTAAGACAGGGTCTTATCAGCATGACGGGAACATTTTTCGATACAATAGTCATCTGCACCATGACGGGTATATCTATCGTACTTACCGGCGCATGGCAGGTGGACGGACTCAAGGGTGCGGCGGTTACTACCTATGCTTTTCAGCAGGGCTTGCCGTTTAACGAGAGTGTGTCGGCATTCCTGCTCATGATGTGTCTCGCATTCTTTGCGTTTACAACAATTCTCGGCTGGGATTACTATTCCGAAAAATGCCTGCAATATCTTGTCGGCAGCAGAAAAGCACCGGTTATGTGCTTTAAGTGGCTCTACATCGCCGCGGTGTTTATCGGACCTTACCTCACGGTTGAGGAAGTGTGGACGGTAGCTGATGTGTTCAACGGTCTTATGGCTTTCCCGAACCTTATTGCACTTGTCGGCTTGAGCGGAGTTGTATTCAAGGATTCACGCAAGTTTTTCAATGATTTGAGAGACGGCGTTGTGTGAGAACACAGAGCAAATATGATTATGAAAAGCGCCGCCGTGTTGCGATTGGAACACGGCGGCGTTTTTTGCTTGAATAAAAATAATATAATCATATTATTTCGTATTATAACACAAGAAATTTGCGCCGACTGATAATATAATTAAATCATCAAATATATTATCGGGAGGTAAGAAAAATGAACAAGCCTAAAATCGGAATAAGACCGGTCATTGACGGCAGATGGGGCGGAGTGAGAGAGAACCTTGAGAACCAGACCATGAATATGGCAAAAGCTGCGGCGGAGCTGATTGAGAAAAATCTGTTTTATCAGGACGGTACGGCGGCACAGTGCGTAATCGGCTGCACAACAATTGGCAGCGGCAAAGAAGCTGCCATGGTTGCGGAGCAGTTTGACGGTGAAAATGTGGTTGCCACGCTCTCAGTAACGCCTTGCTGGTGCTACGGCAGCGAGACGATGGATCTCAACCCGGGGACCATAAAAGCTGTGTGGGGATTCAACGGCACTGAGAGACCTGGTGCGGTGTATCTGGCGGCTGCTATGGCGGCACACGCACAGAGAGGATTGCCGGCATTTTCTATCTACGGTCACGAAGTGTGCGATGCCGACAACACCGAAATTCCGTGCGATGTGGCGGAGAAGATTCTGCGGTTTGCACGCTGTGCGCTTGCTGTCGGTCAAATGAAGAACAGGGCATATGTCAATATCGGCGGCGTTGCAATGGGTATTGCAGGCTCTTTCTGTGATGCGGACTTTATGCAGAAATATCTCGGACTGCGTGCCGAGTGGGTTGATCTCACCGAAGTGTTGCGCAGAATCACGCTTGAGATTTATGATAAAGATGAGTACGAAAAGGCTCTTGCATGGATAAAAGCGAATTGCAGAGAGGGATTCGACAAAAATTCGGGCAAGGAATTCCCCGAAATTATCAAAAAATCAAAGGTTATTCCGGCAGACAAGGATTGGGAGTTTATCGCTAAATTCACTATCATAGTGCGCGACATTCTCTTTGGCAATCCCAAGCTCAAAGAGATGGGCTGGAGTGAAGAGAGCCTCGGCAGAAACGGCATTGTCGGCGGCTTCCAGGGTCAGAGAATGTGGACAGACTGGCTGCCCAACGGCGATTTTACCGAGGCAATTATGGCGTCGAGCTTTGACTGGAACGGCAAAAAAGCTCCGTTTGCTTTCGCAACGGAAAATGATACTCTCAACGGCATCTCAATGCTGTTTGCAACCCTTCTGACAGGCAAAGCGCCCTGCTTCCATGATGTGCGAACCTACTGGTCGCCCGATTCCGTAAAGAGAGTTACCGGCAAGGAGCTTGAGGGCAGAGCAAAGGAGGGCATAATCCACCTTATCAACTCGGGCGCAACCGCGCTTGACTGTACGGGTGCCGCAAAGGATGAAAACGGCTTCGGCACGGTTAAGCAGTGGTGGAAGATGACCGACGCCGACATAGACGCCTGCCTTGAAGCGACAGACTGGTGCAGGGCGGATTATGAGTATTTCCGCGGCGGCGGATTCTCAAGTCACTTTAAGACAGAGGCGGAGATGCCCGTTACCATGATAAGAGTAAATCTTATTGACGGAGTGGGCCCGACAATTCAGATTGCCGAAGGCTACACGGTTACGCTGCCCGACGATGTACACGACAAGCTTGACAAGCGCACAGACCCCACATGGCCCACAACATGGTTTGCGCCCACCCTCACCGGCAAGGGAGCTTTTACCGATGTATACTCGGTTATGGCAAACTGGGGAGCGAATCACGGCGTTACGGTTCACGGTCACATCGGCGCAGACCTCATTACGCTTGCCTCGATGCTCAGAATACCGGTATCGGTACACAATGTACCCGATGAGAAGATATACAGACCGCAGTCCTGGGTCGGTTTCGGCGTAGGGGATGACAAGACGGCAACCGATTACAGAGCTTGCAGGGAATACGGCCCTCTGTACAAATAAAAGCGGTATAGCTTTGCTCAATTTCTTTAATGTTCATATAAAAAATGACTGTGTAATTTTTGCACAGTCATTTTTGCATAATCAGCAATAAAAATCCGTATTTGTCATTGCAAAATTGCTTTCGGTGTGCTATACTTATCTTTGTTAATTTGTTATCAAAAAAAGGGGTATATTTAATGAAAAAAGCTGTAATGATTTTATTGGTGTTTCAGATTGCATTCTGCACAGTGACGGCGAATGCCGCCGCGACTGTCGGCGGCAGCTATGTCTCGTCCGCAGGTGCGTGCGTAATGGATTGTGAGACGGGCGATGTGCTCTATGAATACGCCGGCTACACTCCCAGAGTGCCGGCAAGCCTGACAAAGCTTATGACGATATACTGTGTGTACGAGGCGATTGCAAACGGAGAAATCTCCCTTACCACCGCCGTGCCCATCAGCAAGAGTGTGTATTACAAATCAAGGAATAAGCTGTATCAGAACATGGTTACGCTCAACTACAATACCGTGTATACGGTTGACGAGATGATGAATATCGCCCTTGTGCATTCCGCAAGCGCCGCGACGGTTGCCCTGGCAGAACTGGTGGGCGGCGGCAGCGAGGCAAATTTTGTTTCGCGCATGAACAACACTGCGCGCTCTCTCGGGCTTTCGGCATATTATTACGACAGCTGCGGAGTTGCCGATAACCGCATATCGCCGGTTTCTATGGCTTCGCTTGCGCGAACACTTGTGAACAAATATCCCGATGTCATAAACAGAACATCGAAGAGAAGCGTATATTTTCACGGCGCGACCTACCGCACTACAAATCACCTGCTCGATACATATTACTATGCAGGGGCGGACGGCCTCAAGACGGGCACGAGCAATGCAGCAGGCGCCTGCTTCTGCGGCACGGCGGTGCGTGACGGCAGACGGCTGATAAGCGTTACTCTGGGCTCCTCCTCCGCAGGACAGAGGTTCACTGACACAATCAACCTGCTCAATTACGGCTTCAAGGTTGCCGCGGAGAGATACAACTGCGTTAATTTTACCGACATGAGAACCTTTGTTAACGGAAATGAGATGCCGACTTTCTATCACGGCGGCAGCAATCCCCATGCGGTGGTCATAGCGGAGGACATGGCAAACTACGGCTTTGATGTAAGCTTTGACAATGCTTCAAGAACTGTTCATGTGGTGCGCAATTATGACAAGGGCACAAATCCCATACCGCTCGATATTTATAAGAACAGAAACGGCGAAAAGGCATTTTCCGTGCTTCCGAGCGACATTAAGGTTGTGCTCACGGACGGGAATTACAGCTATACCTTTGCCGATGCTTATAATGTGGGAGGATATATGTGCATATCCATAGATGAATTTAACGATATGTATGATTTTGTGTGGAACAGTGCCGAGGGCGCGGCATATGTGACAACGGTAAACTGATAAAATCAGCAATATCAATTTACTTAAAGGTGAGGGGTATATATTATCTATCTGCGAGATTTGCAGCAATTAGCGCGTCCGGCAGATAAATAACATATACCCCTTTTCTTTGAATAAATTATACCGCAGGTAAATCTTAATCAGACCTTAATTACATATTCGCCGCTTTGACATACCTTGCTTTCGCCGCTCGGGAGAATTGACGAAATGTCCGTTTCCCTTTTCTCTATCAGTTTTTTATGATAGGGTATTTGATTTTGAGTATCTCCGTATCGCCGTAAAATCTGTACAGAGTGTAGGGGAGAATGTATTCTTCGTACTCCCGGACGTATACGTCATATTGTACTTTTCTGCCGCCGTCCGTCCAACGTGCCAAAAAGTCGAAATTATCAGCAATGCAGCAAGCTGTTGCCGCAAAAGCTTGAATATCCCCGTTCCAAAAGTTTTTCTCCCTGGTGGGGCAGTCGGTCGGGCCTGAAAAAATATTACTGCAATAGCTGCGCACCACGGCATTCAATATGTCCTCAAACGGCTTGAAACCACACGAAAAATCATTGCAGAAGTCAATGTTGGTATTCATGGTGCAAAACTGTATTTTTTCAAGCTGATTCAAGTCCTCGAGCCCTTCAATGTACACATATCTCGCTCCGGTGTACGCAAATGTCGGCATATATTCCTCTCGGTCGTCTCCGCGGCATATGTACACATCCATGTTTTTTACGGCATATTCAATCCGTATTCCGCCGCGCAGGGCGGAGGTGAAGTGCATAGGGTCGTCTGTCTGATATGCGCAGATGTCTGCGGACATATTGCTTTGACCATATCCATATTGCGTTTTCAAAATCGCAGATCGGCGGCAATTCGCTGTGCGGTGCGCAGTTATCCGGCGCGGATATCCAGGCGGAATTTGAGAAATCTCTCTTTGTCAGTTCATATTTTTTCATGACTGTCTCCTGTATAACAATTTTTCAACCCGTCCATAAAATAGGCATTCGTATACGCCTTAAATCCTCTCTCGTCTACGACCTCCATTCGAAACCATTTTATTTTGTCCGAAGGTTCAAATTCAGCTTCATATATAAATCCGTTTTCCTTTGCACTCATCATTTTGTTTGCACGGCAGTCGGTCAGCATGAATATTCGCTTCGCTGCGGATGTTTCAATCCTTATCTTTCCGTCCTCAAAAACAAGGCTTTTTATCTCGGGGCCGCATTGCGTGTTTGAGGCGGATACAGAGTAAAAATCCCTCGTCTGTGCTTTTTTTTATTATTCTGTTTACGCACTCGACCGTGTAGCTGCGCTTGAAATCGGGTTTGTTCGGGTCAAACTGCACCTTGTCAAGACAGTTCCAATTGTTTCCGAACAGATATCTGTGTCTGTTCCGGCAGGGAGCGTTTTTGTTGTCTTTGTCCAGCGAAACAAGGCATATATGCGCGGTGTGTTTGTGACAGTAATCGACGGGCTCGTGCTCGTCAAACTCGTCAATCTCTACTCCGTGCATTGCAACAAAGTTTTCGTCCGTCAGTTCGTCGTGACAGATGTATACATTATGATCTGTGTATGCAACCACGTTGTAGCCGTGCGCCATATAAAACTTCTTGATTTCCTGCGGAGTTTTTGTGCCGTCCGAAAATGTGGAGTGGCAGTGAAGGTTTGCTTTGTAATAATTTTTTTCGCCGCTGGCTTTTGGCAGTAATATCTTTTTCACAGTTTTTCACCTCATTGTTTTTTATTAAGTATACTATCGGTAATCCTGCGCGGCAATATTCAAAAATCGTATTTCGTTGTCGTTTTTAATTTATTTAATATTTGGCAGATGATGTGTATACAGTAACATTTAAGAATCAGTATCGTTTTGCCGTTTATTTAATCATCGCCGTGTTAAAAAACGGTATTTTGCTTGTCAGTTGTGCCCGGGCAGAGTGCATTTTGCATCGGAATCCGAGGCGATTTTCATGTCGCCCATAAGTGCCGCATAGGTGATGAATTCATTGCCGAAGCGATTCTTTATATCCTCCATTGCGTCCTCGGCGCGCTGTTCTTTCTCTATTTTCTCCGTATCGAGGAACATGGACATCTGCATGGAAGCGTTGTCGCTGCGGAGGTTTATTGCCCTAACTGTCACGGCGCGGACGTTTTTGCTCCAGTCGTAGTTGTTTTTAAAAAGTTCGGCGGCGCAGGCGGTCAGCGCCTGTATGCTCACCGTGGGATATTGCAGCTGTGTGCGATACTCGTGTACCTCGAGTGATGAGTTCTTAACCGAGAGCGATATGCCGCCTGCCTTTAGTTTGTGTACTCTGAGCCTGTGGGATACTTTAGTGGCAAGGTACATTATTACATTGCGCACCTGAGTTGTGCTGCGCAGGTCTGCGGTGCAGGTGGTTCCGTTGCCTATGCTCTTTATCGGGTAGCTGAAGTCGGCGTCTGTCACTTCGGAGTCATCCAGTCCGTTGGCATATCGCCACATTTGTTCGCCGCATTTGCCAAATCTTTTTTTGATGAAATCCCTCGGGGCGGCGGCAAGCTCGCCTATGGTGTGTATGCACTGCTCGGAGAGCTTTTTTGCTGTGGAACGTCCCACCCCGAGCATGGAGTCCGCCGGCAGCCCGTACAGAACATCTTTGAAATTTTCGCGTGTGATAACCGTTATTGCGTCCGGCTTGCGGATGTCGCTGCCGAGCTTGGCAAACACCTTGTTGAATGACACGCCTATTGATACAGTAAGCCCGGTTTCCGCCTTGACTGCGGCGCGGATTTTCTCGGCAATTTCCTCGCCGCTGCCGAACAGCTTGGTGCTGCCGGTCACATCGAGCCAGCATTCGTCCGGCCCGAAGGATTCCACCTTGTTTGTGTAGCGCAGATATATGTTTTTCACCGTTTTTGAGTAGAAAGAATACATTTCAAATGTGGGCGGTACTATGACAAGGTCGGGGCATTTTTTCTGCGCCTGCCATATTGCTTCACCGGTGGTCACGTCGTATTTTTTTGCGTGCTGGTTTTTTGCGAGGACTATGCCATGCCTGTCCTCCTTGCTGCCGCAGACGGCAACGCGTTTGCTGCGCAGCTCCGGGTGAAGCATACATTCCACGGAGGCGTAAAAATTATTAAGGTCGCTGTGGAGAATTATCCTGTCCATATATAAATTCCTTCCCGGGCATGAGAAAAACCCTTGACAAAATGTGAATGTTGTTGTACAATGATTGAGAACTGATGTTCACATATATTATAGTGAATTTTAATTCACTTGTCAAGAGCAAATGTGAACTAAAATTCGCAAATTTCGACAATCTTCGGGAGGGAACCATGTTATTCGGAGAAAAACTGAAAAAGCTAAGAACCGACGCCAATATGTCGCAGGACGAACTCGCGGCGAGATTGGGCATTACGCGGCGCAGCATAGTGTATTATGAGACCAAGTCGCGCTATCCAAAGAGCAGAGATGTAATTGCCGGCATAGCGAGGATATTCAATGTGTCGTCGGATTATCTCATTGACGACAGAGATGAATTTGTCATGAAAGCCGACCTGAGGTACGGCAGCGACGGGGTACGCGACGCCCAGCGCCTTGTCAGCGAAATCGGCGGTCTTTTTGCCGGCGGCAAGCTTAAGGATGAGGACAGGGACAAGGTGTTCAAGGCGATATCGGATTTGTACTGGGAATCAAAAGAGATGAACAAAAAATACTCTTCAAAGAAGAAAGAGGAAATATAATGGACGCCGAGAAAATATATTCTGCGGCACTTAAGCTCAAGAAAAAATATGCGACGGCAAACCCATTTGAGCTTTGCGAATGTGTCGGGCTTAACGTAAGATACGCCGATATAGGCTCGCTCAAGGGTATGTACAAATATATAAAGGGCAACTATTTTGTGCTGATTAACGAGTCGCTTGACGCGCACTCAAGGGCGCTTGTGTGCTGTCATGAGCTGTGTCATCATCTGCTGCACAGAGATATTGCAAAAAATATAGGTCTGTACGACGCCATGCTTTATGACCTGGGCGGACGCACGGAGAATGAGGCCAATATGTTTGCTGCGGAGATTATGATAGAGGACGGCGATATGGTGTCGTATGCCTGTGAGGGGCGCACCGCCGCCGACATTGCCGCGATGCTCGGTACGGACATAAACCTGGTGCTGCTAAAGGCAGAGTCCATGAAAAGCCGCGGATTTGACATAAACTGCGCTTTGCGTGCGCAGAGCGATTTTTTGAGCACAAACGATTGATATTGAGCGGCAAATGTGGTAGAATAATCAGAGATAAAAAACTTAGCTAAAGGAATGAAATAATATGAGCGAATGTACGCATGATTGTTCAAGCTGTGCGGAGAAATGTTCCGATGAAAAAAAGAGCTTTATTGAAGCTTTGCACAGGATGAGCACTGTAAGAAAGGTTATAGGAGTGGTGAGCGGCAAAGGCGGTGTCGGCAAATCCATGGTGACATCCATGATGAGCGTGCTGATGAGCAGGCGCGGCTTGCAGACTGCCGTGCTCGACGCAGACATCACCGGCCCATCCGTGCCGAAGCTGTTCGGCATAACGGAGAAAGCCTTTGCAACAGAGGACGGACTCATACCGGTGAGCACAAGAGGCGGCATAGACGTGATGAGCGTAAACCTCCTGCTCGAAAACGATACAGACCCTGTCGTGTGGCGCGGCCCCGTCATCGCCGGCACGGTGAAGCAGTTTTGGACGGATGTTATATGGACGGACGAGGACATAATGTTTATCGATATGCCGCCCGGGACGGGCGATGTGCCGCTCACGGTGTTTCAGTCGATACCGGTTGACGGCATAATCATCGTGACGTCTCCGCAGGAGCTTGTGTCAATGATAGTGGAAAAGGCGGTCAAAATGGCGGAGCTTATGAATATTCCCATTATCGGTCTTGTTGAGAATATGTCATATTTCAGGTGCCCCGACTGCGGCAAATGCCACAGCATTTTCGGCGAAAGCAAGATAGAGAAAATTGCCGGGGAACACGGCATAGAAAACATTGCAAGGCTTCCGATTGACCCCGAGATTGCGGCACTTGCCGACAGCGGATTGATAGAATCCTTCAGCGGTGAGTGGCTTGACAATATGGCTGACGCAGTGATGAATATTCAAAAATGACAGCTTATGAAAGGATAAAACAATGGGCAGCTTTGACGGATATCTGATATGCACCGATATGGACAGAACCCTGTGCATAGGCAGTGAAATATGCAAAAAGAACCTTGAAGCCATAAGGCGGTTTCAGAAGGGCGGCGGACTTTTCACCGTGTCAACGGGCAGGTCGTTTGCCTATATCAGAGATACTTTTTCACGGGTTTTCAAACCCAACACATACATGATTACGCTCAACGGCACGGTTATATCCGACCATACGGACGGAAGAATCATTCGGGAATTCAGGCTGAAGCCCGACGTGTGCCGCGGCTTGATGAAAATTTCCGACAGTTACGGTCCTTATATAAACAAGCGCTCCGTCTGCGCCGACAGGGCGATAACCGAATATGAGGGAATAATGCCCGATGTGGTGAACAAGCTTGTGTTTAATATGGCTTCAGCCGAGGCGACAGCTGCTTTGCGCTGTGACATTGCCGCAGCAAACGACGGCAGCTTTTCCATAAACCAAAGCTGGAATACGGGACTCGAGATTATTCCTGTGGACAGCGGCAAGGGAGTGTGCGTTAAATATATTAAAAGCCTGCTCGGCGGTGCGGCAAGGGTGGCGGTGGCTGTCGGCGACTATGAGAATGACATAACCATGCTGTGCGCCGCAGACGTGAGCTACGCCGTGCAGGACGCCTCGCCGGAGGTTGTTGCGGCGGCGGACAGGCTGACCGTGCCGTGCATGGACGGCTCAATCGCAAAGATAATTGACGACATAGAAAGGGGAGAGCTTGCATGACAAAAACCAATGCCATGAGGATGCTTGACAGGGCAAAAATCAGTTACGAACCGATAGAATATGAGGTTGACGACAGCGATTTGTCGGGGGTGCATATTGCTCAGCAGGTCGGGCTTGACTGCGCAATGGTTTTCAAAACCTTAGTTGCGCGCGGAGACAAAAGCGGGCCGATAGTCATGTGCATACCGGTTGACAAAGAGATAGATTTGAAAAAAGCGGCTCGTGAGAGCGGCAACAAGAGTGTGCAGATGCTCCATGTGAAGGATTTGCCCGGTCTTACGGGATATATCCGCGGCGGCTGCTCACCGATAGGTATGAAGAAAAAATTCCCGACATATATAGACGAATCATGCATGAATCACGCCCAAATAACCGTGAGCGCCGGCATAAAGGGTTGTCAGCTGCTCATAGAGCGCGCAAAGCTGACCGGTTTTGTCGATGCTAAGATTTGTGATTTGACTGCGGAATGAGGGGTGGCTGCCGTGACGGAGCTTCAAAAAGAACTCTTTGAATTGCAGGATAAGGAGTACAAGCATTTTCATGAAAAACTTATTCCGACGGTTGACCCTAACACGGTTATCGGCATCAGAACTCCCGTGCTGCGCAAGTTTGCAAAAGAATTTTCAAAGCGAGGGGAGAGCGCCGCGTGGATGAAAAAGCTGCCGCACAAGTATTATGAGGAGAACAATCTTCATGCGTTTATGCTTGCGGATATCAAGGATTTTGGCGCTGCTCTTGCCGAGGTTGAGCGGTTTTTGCCCTATGTTGACAACTGGGCGACCTGTGACGGATTCAAGGTGAAAATTTTCGGCAAAAATGCGGAAAGGCTGCTGCCGAAAATTTATGAATGGCTCGGCAGTGAGCGGACATACACGGTCAGGTTTGCTATCGGACTATTGATGACATATTTTCTTGATGAAAAATTTTCGGTTGAATATTCCGACGCCGTGGCGGCGGTTCATTCAGATGAATACTACATAAACATGATGGCGGCGTGGTACTTCGCGACGGCGCTTGCCAAGCAATATGACACGGTGATTGGCTATTTTGAGGCGAAAAAACTTGATGTGCGGGTGCATAACAAGGCTATTCAAAAGGCAATCGAGAGTTATCGCGTTACCGATGAAAATAAGGCGTATTTAAGGACGCTGAAAATCAAAAAAAGTTCATAACAAAGGGCGGCCGCACAGGGTCGCCCTTCGTTTTCAACAGATTATGCAGATTAATTATATATTCTTAAGATGCGTTACATCCAATGATTCCTCGTTATACTTTTCTATGTAATCGAGAACCTCCACTTCATCTTCAAACACTTTGAAAATTTCAAGACATTTTTCTTTCATGAATCCTTCCTCTGCGGTCACCTTTAGCATATCGAGCATGGGATTGTAATATCCGTTGATGTTGAATATAACAATAGGCTTGTTGTGTCTGCCCAGCTGCTTGAGCGTGAGTATTTCAAAAAATTCTTCGTATGTGCCGATGCCTCCGGGCGACATGATGAAAGCGTCCGATTTGTCCTCCATAAGCTGTTTGCGCTCACGCATGGTATCGGTATAGATAAATTCGTCACAGTTGTCATACAGCACACCGTCAACATTGAAAAATCTCGGCGCAATGCCGATTACTCTGCCGCCGGCGCTCTTTACGCCGCGCGCCGACGCTCCCATAAGCCCCTGGGCGCCGCCGCCGAAAACGAGCGAATGTCCGCGCTTTGCCATAAGGGCGCCCAATGCCTCTGTCCTTTTGATGTAAGTCTTGTCAATATCATTGCTTGAAGCTCCGTATACGCATATTGTCATAATGTGCACCTCCTAATAATGTATATGTCTATTTTAACACATAAATCGCAATTGAGCAACACTAAAATCATTATTCTTTTGATTGACTTTGATTGGTGAATGTGGTATCATTAAATATGGTGTCCGCAAGGCGCAGACCGTGTCTTTGCGAGTGCCTGATGATTTATCAAATACTGCAAAAAGGGTGATGTTCTATGGTAAGAGCGGTAGTAGGTGCCAATTGGGGCGACGAGGGCAAGGGCAAAATTACGGATTTGCTTGCAAAGGACGCGGATGTTGTCGTTAGATTTCAGGGCGGCGCAAACGCAGGGCATACCATTGTCAACGAATACGGAAAATTTGCTTTGCATTTGCTTCCGTCGGGTTCGTTCAATTCCAATGTAACAAACATGATTGGCAACGGCGTTGCGCTCGATATTCCCGAGCTTTTTAAGGAATACAACGAGATTATAAGCAGGGGAGTGCCTGCTCCGAAACTGGTTATATCGGAGAGAGCACAGGTGCTTATGCCGTATCATATACTTTTTGATACATACGAGGAAGAGCGGCTTTCCGACAGAAAATTCGGGTCCACAAAATCGGGTATTGCTCCTTTCTTCTCGGACAAATACGCAAAAATCGGCTTTCAGGTGTGGGAACTGATGCAAGATGACGACAAGCTGCTTGATAAGGTTAAGCGCACACTTGAGATAAAAAATCTTATACTCGAGCACGTGTATCATAAACCGACCATCGATGCGAATGAGCTTTTTGAGACGCTCAAGGGTTATCGCGAGATGGCGAAACCCTTTGTGATAAATTCCGTTGAATTTATGCACAAGGCTCTCTCGGAAGGCAAAAACATTCTGCTTGAGGGTCAGCTCGGCTCGCTTAAGGACACCGATTTCGGTATATATCCTTTCACGACCTCTTCATCTACCGTGGCAGGATACGGCGCAGTGGGCGCGTGCATACCGCCGTATGAGATAAAAGACATTGTTACCGTGGTTAAGGCATATTCATCGGCTGTCGGTGCAGGCGCTTTTGTTTCGGAGATCTTCGGCGATGAGGCGGACGAACTCAGACGCCGCGGCGGAGACGGCGGTGAATTTGGAGCGACAACCGGCAGACCGAGGCGTATGGGATGGTTTGACTGCGTGGCAACCCGTTACGGCTGCATGGTTCAGGGCACAACTCAAGTTGCGTTCACCGTGCTCGACGTACTCGGCTATCTGGACAGGATACCGGTTTGCGTGGGTTATGAGATTGACGGCGAGGTTACGCAGAGCTTTCCGACGACAGACAAACTCAACCGCGCAAAGCCTGTGCTTGAGGTGCTCGACGGCTGGAAAACCGATATCCGCGGCATAAAGGAATATGACAAACTCCCCGAGAATTGCCGCAGATATATTGAGTTTGTTGAAGAGAAAATAGGGTATCCCATAAAGATTGTCTCCAACGGCCCGGGAAGAAATGATATAATTTTCAGATAACGGTATGGAATTGCAGATATGTCAGTATCATATCTGCAATAAAGAATTTTACGGGAAAAACCCAAGGGAATCACGGCAGAATGCTGTGTCTCTCTTGGGTTTTTTTGTTGTTGGTTTTGCACAAAGCTGCGTACAATAATTGTGTAAAAAAACAATTTTTTAAAAAGGGGTTGACATTTCGGTATTACAGTTGTAATATATAATCATACTACAACTGTAATAGGAAGTGATATTTATGAAAAAGGTTCATGAGATAAGCAGCGCCGAGCTGACGGTTATGCAGATATTGTGGAGTAATAACCGTGCCATGAGGGTTCAGGAGGTTTGTGACAGGCTGAAAGGTCAGCATTGGGAATACAGGACGGTTGCTACACTGCTGCTGCGAATGAAGGAAAAAGGGGCGGTAATGATGGAGAAAAAAAACAACGTCAACTACTACACGCCGCTCCTTAACAAAGACGACTATACCAAAATGCAGACCAAGACCTTTGTGCAAAGGCTGTACAACGGTTCTGTCAAAGATTTGGCGGTGTCGCTTTTCAGAAGTGATGAGATGTCGCAGGAGGATATAGAGGAAATACGGAAGATGTTTAATCTCTGAAAGGGGTGATTTTATGCCGGAGCAAGTTTTTGCAAACATTGTTGTTATGTCTGCCGCCGGCGGTTTGCTTGCGCTGTTTTGGCTCATGATAAAACCGGTCACCGAAAAGGTGTTTAGTCCGTCATGGCAGTATTATGTCTGGCTGACGGTTTTAATCGTTATGCTGCTGCCGGTCAGGATTAATATTCCTGCCCAAACGGTGCCGCAGCCGGATTTTGTGTCCGAGCGGACAGCGGATACGCAAAATACGGATTATGAGCCGGCGCAGACCGCTACCTATGCGGTTCGTGATGTCACGGAATATATTCGCGATATAATTGTTCCGAGGTCAATATCGCGATTTGATTCAGTTTATTTTTTGACATTAATTTGGCTGCTTGGCGTTTTGACGGCGTTTTTGACAAAATTCATCAAGTATCTGATATTTTTGCGCGCAATACTAAAAAACTCCGTAAGCTGTGCTGAGCACGCGGATATTCCGAAACGTCTGGCGGTTTACAAAACGGATATGCTTGACGCGCCGCTGATTGCCGGGCTGCTCAGACCGAAGCTGTTTTTGCCGTCCGCCGAGGTGCCTCGCGGTGATATGAGCTTGATTTTAATGCACGAATTAACGCATTACAGACGAAATGACATTTTATACAAATGGCTGTCAATGGCGGTGCAGTGCCTGCACTGGTTTAATCCGATGGCATATGTTGTTTCGCGGCAGATTGATTTGGCGTGTGAAATATCCTGTGATTACGCGGTTACAAGAAAACTGACCGAGTACGGGCAGCGGGAATATATGAATATGATTCTACGTTTGCTTGCAAATTCAAATGCGCGTTTGAGACCGCTGACAACCCAAATGGCGAGCGGCAAAAAAATTTTGAAAAGGAGATTTGCTATGATAGGGAAAAAGATTCGTATTAACAGAAAGATTGCGGTTTTGTCTGTTGTATTGGCAGCTGCCGTCTTTGCAACAACTGTGTTTGCGAGCGGTATATTAAACGGAAAATTGATTAAACCGTTTGAAAATTCCGCGGCGGAACTAAACACGGACGAACCTGTGAATAACGGTTTTAATTTTCTTCTTGTCGGGGTCGATAAAGACAGCAGGGCGGACACCGTGATGCTGGCGGCAATCCGCGAGAACAGAGTTGATGTGCTGTCGATACCGAGAAATACGCTGCTGAACGGCAGACGCTTGTCGGATGTGTATTTGGATGAAAACGGCGGACAGAAGCTGATCGACGCCGTGAGACAGGAATTTTCCGTTCCCGTGCACTACTATGCCGAAATGAACCTGACGGCAGTGCAGAAAATTGTGGATGAGCTGGGCGGAATCGAATTTGACGTACCTATGGATATGAGTTATGATGACCCGTATCAGGATTTGCATATAGATTTAAAAAAGGGTGTGCAGACCCTGGACGGCAAATCTGCCTGCGCTTTGCTGCAATACAGACGCGGTTACACCGAGGGAGACCTGGCGCGGATTCAAATCGGTCAGCGGTTTGTCAAAGAAGCCGTGAGCCAAAAGCTCACCGCTGAGAACCTCGGCAAACTGCCGCAAATATGCAAAATTGTTTCGGACAGCCTGATAACGAATTATCCGTTGAGCAACCCGAAACAGCTTGTGGACACGGTAAGCTCATTCGGCGGCAGCGAGATAAGTTTTGAGACAATACCGGGCAAAAACGAAGTTTATAACGGTGTGTTTGTGTATGAGACCGATAAAACCGCGGCGGAGGGCATAACCAAAAGCTTTGCGGACGGGCTGTAATTAATAACGGGGTGTGCATGAATGAGCTGCACACCCCGTTAATCTTATTTTTGCTTTGTCAGGCTGATGTAATAGGGACATATGTCCTCATAGCTGCCGTCCTTCATGCGGAAGCCTTTCGGAATCGTGCCGAGCTGAGTGAAGCCGACGCGCTCATACAGATGCCTTGCATGAATGTTGGTCGCGACAACGGCATTGAATTGCAGTACGCCGAAACCGTGCTTTGCCGCCTCTTCAATGCAGTCGTTCACTAACTTTTCGCCGATGTGCAGTCCGCGGCTTTCGGATTTTACCGCATAGCTTGCGTTGCAGATGTGTCCGCATCTTCCCACGTTGTTCGGATGGAGTATATACAGTCCGTACACATTGCCGTCATCATCTGCGGCAACCGCAGTGTAGGTTTGCGCTGAGAAAAATCCGGCGCCGCTTTGCACATCGAGCGTATCCTCCTGCGGAAACGCGATTCCGTCTTCCACAACTTCGTTCCAGATGTCAATCATGGCGGCAAGGTCATTTTGGGTATATTTTCTTACAGTTATGTTTTTCATTGAATTTTCGCTTCTTTGTAAATTTAAGTTTTCACTGTAAATTATATCACCGATTGCAGTGCAAGTCAACCGCGATGTATGAACCGGCGTTAATTTGCCGTCGGATTTTTAATCTGTTTCAGCAAAACGGCATCAAGACCAATACAAACGGCAATATAAAATGCCCAGCAAAGGATATATGCGCCGACAGAATTTTCGAGCTGCGGTATCGGCGAGAATGTCCACCAAAACATACCGAGGATTCCCTGGACGGCGTTAAACACGCATGAAATGGGAATCAGGCTCAAAATCCATATGTTAACTGCGGCGAAAGCGCATGAGGTCTTTTTGTCACGGGGAGCAACGTTTTTTCCTATGCCGAAAATCATGCAGCCTATTGCCATTATGATTATTCCTGCCGCGGTCGCTGCTGTGGTGTATTTTTCTGTCCATATTGTCACAGCGCATACCAAACCTATAAAATTCAGCGCCGTTGCGGCTAAAGCGAATATTTTTAAATTCGGTTTTGCACCGCTCCCTTCGGCAGGCGGCTCAGTGCCTTTTAATATGTAATCCGTCGTAACGCCGAAAAACTCGCTCATCAAGATGATTTTTTCAATGTCCGGCGTGCTTTGTTCGCTCTCCCATTTTGACACGGATTGGCGCGATACACCGATTATATTCGCCAATTCCTCTTGTGAAATGCCTTTTTGTTTTCTTAAATTAAGAATTCTGTCGGATATGTTCATTTTAAAATACCGCCTTTCTTTATTGTGGAGCAATGAAAATCGTGTGTGTTAATTTGACATACTGATTTTGCGGCTCGATTGAATTATACCATTTTCGGCGGTTGCATTGCAAGCAATTTTGTTATAAAAAATGTCAACCGGCGGTTGCAAATGGTTTTTTAGACGAATTTATGCCGATATTTTATCCGAAAAATCAATATTCATTTTGGACTGCGGCGCAATCTGCGAAAAAATACATACAGATGGGATAAAAGGCAAATAAATTTTTCGTTAATTCCTACAAAACTGATAAGGAATACTTGACATCGGGCACAGACTGTATTAGAATGAACTAAACCGTTGAGGAAGAGTAAGTAGGCAATGTCACTTTCTTCAGAGAGAGCTGCAGGCGGTGGGATTGCAGCATGAAACATATTGCCGAATGGACTTCCGAGGGCAACCTGAAAAACTTTTTGTCTGAGTAGGGGAGACGGAGACGACGCTCCGTAATCAAGAGTCAGCATATGTCAGTATGCATGAGTGGGCATAATTATTTATGTCAAGCAGGGTGGCACCGCAGGAATTTATACTCCTGTCCCGGCAATGGGACGGGAGTTTTTTGCATATTTCACCGTCCCAGTTTTAAAAAAATGCCGAAAAGGCAAAAAACAAAGAGGAGGAGACATTATGAAAAGCAAAGAAATTCCGTACAAAATTTATCTGAATGAAGATGAGATGCCGCAGAAATGGTACAATATGCGTGCGGACATGAAGAACAAGCCGGCACCGCTTCTTAATCCCGGTACGCTTGAACCCATGACCGCGCAGGAACTTGCACCGGTTTTTTGCGACGAGCTTGTAGCACAGGAGCTTGATGACACTACGGCGTATTTTGAGATACCCGACGAAATCAAGAAGTTTTACAAAATGTATCGTCCGTCACCGCTTGTAAGGGCATATTGTCTTGAGGAAAAGCTCGCTACCCCTGCAAAGATTTATTACAAATTCGAGGGTAACAACACCAGCGGAAGTCACAAACTCAATTCCGCCATAGCCCAGGCGTATTATGCCAAGAAACAGGGACTGAGGGGAGTTACCACTGAGACGGGAGCCGGTCAGTGGGGCACGGCGCTCTCTATGGCGTGCTCATATTTTGACCTTGACTGCAAGGTGTATATGGTAAAAGTATCTTACGAGCAGAAACCGTTCCGCCGTGAGGTGATGCGCACATACGGCGCGTCGGTAACACCGTCGCCGTCAACCGAAACCGCCGTCGGCAGAAAAATTCTTGCCGAGCACCCCGGCACTACGGGAAGTCTCGGCTGTGCAATATCCGAGGCTGTGGAAGTTGCTACCTCTACGGAGGGTTATCGCTATGTGCTCGGCAGTGTGCTCAATCAAGTGCTTTTGCATCAGTCGGTTATCGGTTTGGAGACCAAGGCGGCGCTCGATAAATACGGCATAAAGCCGGACATCATCATCGGCTGTGCCGGCGGCGGTTCAAACCTGGGCGGACTCATATCGCCGTTTATGGGCGAAAAACTCCGCGGCGAGGCCGACTACCGGATAATCGCTGTTGAACCGGCGTCCTGCCCGAGCTTTACCAGGGGCAAGTTCGCATACGATTTCTGCGACACCGGCATGGTGTGCCCGCTTGCAAAGATGTATACCCTGGGCAGCGGCTTCATTCCTGCGCCGAATCACGCAGGCGGCTTGAGATATCACGGCATGAGTTCGACGCTCTCTCAGCTGTATCATGATGGGCTTATGGAGGCAACATCCGTAACTCAGACCAAGGTGTTTGAGGCGGCGGAGTATTTTGCAAGGGTAGAGGGGATTCTGCCCGCGCCCGAGAGCAGCCATGCAATCCGCGTTGCCATAGACGAAGCGCTTATGTGCAGGGAAACCAGCGAGGAAAAGACCATAGTATTCGGTCTGACCGGAACAGGTTATTTTGACATGGCGGCATACGAGAAATTCAATGACGGCAAGATGAGCGACTATATCCCGACAGATGACGAGATAGCTCAGAGTTTGTCCAAACTGCCGAATGTTGACAGATAAAATGAATAAAGGTTAATGCATGAAGGCTTTGCGGATATAATCTGTCCGCAAAGCCCGACTGCGGTTATATGTTTTTTATCAGGAGGTCAAAAGATGAAATTATCCGAACTTTTTTCAAAGAAAATCCCGACGCTTTCGTTTGAGGTTTTTCCGCCGAAGACAAGCGATACATACGATTCGGTGAAAACAGCTGTGGAAAAAATAGCCCGTTTGAAGCCGGATTATATGAGTGTAACCTACGGCGCAGGCGGCGGCACAAGTGAATTTACGGTTGCCGTAGCATCGGATATTCTGACAAGGGGAGTTACGCCGCTTGCGCACTTGACCTGCCTTTCGTCCACAAAGGAGAAAATCAGCGAGCAGATGGATATCCTGCAAAAGAGGGGTATCGAAAACATACTTGCCCTGCGCGGCGACAGGCCTAAGGACGGTACGCCTGTGAGAGATGATTACAGATACGCGTCGCAGCTGATTGCCGACATAAAGGCAAAGGGTGATTTCTGCGTCGGAGGCGCGTGCTATCCGGAATCTCACGTGGAATCCGCAAACCGTGCGGACGACATTAAGTATCTCAAGGAAAAAGTTGACTGCGGATGTGATTTTCTCACCACACAGATGTTTTTTGATAATAATATTCTATATAGCTTTTTGTACAAAATCCGCGAAGCAGGCATAACTGTGCCTGTTGTTGCCGGAATTATGCCCGTTACAAACGGCAAGCAGATTAAACGAATCTGCGAGCTGTCGGGCACTTATCTGCCGCAGCGTTTCAAGTCCATTGTGGATAGATTCGGCGATAATCCCGAGGCTATGAAACAAGCCGGCGTGGCATATGCGACGGAGCAGATTATAGATTTGTTTGCAAACGGCGTCAACGCGGTTCACGTTTACTCCATGAACAAACCCGAGGTGGCGGCGCAAATCCAGGCAAATCTGTCGCATATTGTGCTGAGGGACGGCAGATGATAAGGATAGAGAGGGCACAGCCGAGTGAGATAGAAATTGACCGCGGCGAAGTGCTGCGATATCTCGGCTGCGGCAAAAATTGCGATGAACCGGCTCTGGTGAAAACCGCAGACGAGCTTAGCGCCGTAATAAAAGACAGCATGATGTGCATTGCCTGTTACGATGCCGTGCCGATTAATGTCAGCGGAAGCACAATAGATTTCGGTTTTATGAAAGTCGAATCAGAAACACTTGGCAAAAATCTTAAGGATTGCTCCGCCGCATATGTTTTTGCGGCGACAATAGGGTTTTCGGCTGACAGGATTATTCAGAAATATTCGCTGATATCTCCGCTTTACGCAATGGCGGCGCAGGCGGCAGGCGCGGCGGCGATTGAGGCATGGTGCGATTTGCTCTGCACCCGTCTCGGGGAGAAGAGCCGTGCCGGCGGTATGTATATGCGCCCGAGATTCAGCCCGGGTTACGGAGATTTTTCTCTGGAGCATCAGAGAGAAATTTTTGCTTTCCTCGACTGCGCGCGCAAAGCCGGCATCAAGCTTACCGACAGCCTGCTGATGACCCCGAGCAAATCCGTTTCGGCGGTGATAGGGCTGGGCGACGCCGACATCGGCTGCGCAAAACAGGGTTGTGAGTCGTGCGCGAAAACCGACTGTGTTTTCAGAAGAAAATAAATATTAGGAGCTGATTTGTTTGCAGAATTTTACAAAAAATGCGCTGTATCTTGACGGCGGCAGCGGCACAAGTTTTCAGGCGTGCGGATTGAAACCGGGCGAACTGCCCGAGGTGTGGAATATCACCAATCCCGACGCCGTGATTGACCTGCATCGTCGATATCTTGAGGCAGGCAGCGATATAATAACGGCAAATACTTTCGGCGCAAATATATTGAAATTCAACGGCGAAAACGACCTGCCGACTCTTGATGAAATAATCTGTGCGGCGTTTGATAATGCAAAAAAAGCCATGAAAGGCTTTGACGGGAGAAGAATTGCGCTTGACATAGGACCTACCGGCAGAATGTTAAAGCCCCTCGGCGATCTTGATTTTGAGGACGCCGTGGAAGTGTTCGCGGAGACGGTGCGTTTGGGAGTTAAGTGCGGTGCGGACATTATTCTGATAGAGACAATGAACGACTGCTATGAGACTAAGGCGGCTGTGCTTGCCGCCAAGAAAAATTCTGATTTGCCCGTTTTCGTTACCAATACCTATGACGAGAGCGGCAAGCTGATGACCGGTGCGTCGCCTGCCGCAATGGCGGCTATGCTCGAGGGACTGCGGGTGGACGCATTAGGCATAAACTGCGGTCTCGGACCGGACAAAATGGTCGGGGTGGTGCAGGAACTCTTAAAATACGCCTCTGTTCCCGTAATTGTTCAGCCTAATGCCGGTCTGCCGGTATTCCGCGACGGCAGGACGGAATATGATGTAACTCCCGACGGTTTTGCAAACGCGATGGCTGAGATAGCCGTCATGGGGGCGACAATCCTCGGCGGCTGCTGCGGTACAACGCCGGAGCACATACGTGCGATGATTGATAAAACGGCAAATATCGCTCACAAGGCAGCCGCGCCGAAACGGCACACGGTTATTTCGTCATATACAAACGCTGTGGAATTCGGCAAAAAACCGATATTGATAGGCGAGAGGATAAATCCTACGGGCAAGTCCGCCTTTAAAGCGGCACTGCGCGAGGGAAGCTTTGACTATATACTTAACGAGGGCGTTGCTCAGCAGGAACTCGGCGCCGATGTGCTCGATGTAAACGTAGGGCTTCCGGAGATTGACGAGGCGGCAGTGCTTACGCAGAGTGTGACTTTGCTTCAGTCCGTTACGGATTTGCCGCTGCAAATAGATACGTCCGATCCAAAGGCTATGGAATCGGCGCTGCGCAGATATAACGGCAAGCCGCTTATCAATTCCGTAAACGGCAAGGAGGAAGTCATGAGGGAGATATTTCCGCTTGCGGCGAAGTACGGCGGAGTAATAATTGCCCTTACGATAGATGAGAGCGGAATACCAAACAATGCCCGTGACAGGGTGGAGATTGCAAAGAAGATCATCGCGCGCGCCGCGGATTACGGCATAGCACCTAAAGATATAATTGTCGATTGCCTTGCTATGACGGTCAGCTCGGATCCGTCATCGGCATTGGTTACCCTGGAGTGCCTGCGCGAGCTTACCAAACTCGGCATAAAGACGAGCCTTGGCGTGTCCAATGTGTCATTCGGTCTGCCGCAGCGCAGCATAATAAATTCCACATTTTTTGCAATGGCGCTCACAAGCGGACTGAGCGCGGCAATAATGAATCCCCATTCAAAAGAAATGATGAGCGTTTATTATTCGTTCTGCGCCCTTGCGGACAAGGATCCTCAATGCGGAAAATATATTGAATACGCGTCTGCGGACACAGAGGCAAAAAAGGTAAAAACAACCGACAAAACCGAGCTTGCGCCCGACGAGGCGCTCAGGAGAGCCATTCTTAAAGGCTTAAAGGATGATGCGGCTCTGTTTACGGAAAAGCTGTCGGACAAAGAACCGCTTGAGATTGTCAACGAATGTATAATACCGTCGCTGAACATAATAGGGGCGGATTTTGAAAACAAAAAGGCTTTTTTGCCGCAGCTGCTGATGAGCGCCGAGGCGGCAAAGGCGGCTTTTGAGGTGATTAAGGCAAGGATTGCTTCGAGCGGCAAGGTAAGGGAGAAAAAGTATAAAATAATCATTGCCACCGTAAAAGGCGATATTCACGATATCGGCAAGAACATTGTCAAAGTGCTGCTGGAGAATTATGACTATGATGTAACCGATCTCGGCAAGGATGTGCCACCGGAGACGGTTGCGGACGCAGCGGCAGAGAGCGGTGCACCGCTGGTGGGTCTCAGTGCACTTATGACGACAACGGTGCCTGCAATGGAGGAGACGATAAAGCTGCTGCGCGAGAGGGCGCCGCAGTGCAGAGTGGTTGTCGGCGGCGCGGTGCTCACGCAGGAGTATGCCGACATGATAGGTGCGGACAAGTATGCGGCAGACGCTATGGAAACCGTGAGATATGCGGAATCATTGAATTAGCTAAAAAAGCAACAGGTGCGAAAGATGCACCTGCTGCTTTTTTTAATAATTTTCGGAAGCGGATTACTTGCAGCCGCAGCCCGATTTGAGTACAAACGATTCGCAGTCTACGCACTGACTCTGCGACGGATTAGCCTCATGTGTGCCGATGTTAACTTTGTCAAGAGCACAGTAGTTTGTGGTGTCGCAGTGGTTTGCACACTGGTGAACGGTGCATCCGATAGATTTGTTTGCCTTATCGCATCCCATTTTTGTTACCTCCGATAATTTGAATTTGAACCGGCGGCGGTCGCCGCCGGTTTATCGGCTTTGTCCGCTCGCTTGATTCAATAGATATTATCTCCGTAACCGCACAAATAATTCACGATTATATTACCGAATTTGTTAATTTGTTGTTAAAAAAATCTCTGATGTTGCCGAGTGTCACTTCGGCGATGTTCTCGAGCGCCTCGTTTGTGAGAAAAGCCTGGTGCGAGGTGATGAGCACGTTGGGCATACTTAGCAGTATGCGCAGCGTGTCGTCGTTTACTATCGTGTCCGATTTATCCTCAAAGAATATGTCCGATTCCTCCTCGTACACATCCAGTGCCGCTCCGCCGATTTTGCCGGATTTAAGTCCGTCGGCAAGGTCGTCGGAGTCTATGAGCGCACCGCGCGATGTGTTTAGTATAATAACTCCGTCTTTCATCACTTCGATAGTGTCGCGGCGGATAATATGCTTTGTGTCGGCGGGTCAGGGGCAGTGCAGCGATATTATGTCCGCACGGCGGCACAAAGTTTCGATATCTGTGTATTCCACTCCCTCGGCAGACGGGTAGATGTCGTATGCAATGACATTCATGCCGAAGCCGCGGCATATATCTATGAAAACCTGACCTATTTTGCCCGTGCCCACCACGCCGATCGTCTTGCCGTGAAGGTCGAATCCGGTAAGACCGCTCAGACTGAAATTAAAATCCTTTGTGCGGATGTACGCGCGGTGGATGCGCCGGTTGAGGCACAGCAAAAGCCCCATTGCGTGCTCAGCAATGGCATACGGCGAATACTTAGGCACACGCACTATGCTTATCCTGTCTTTGGCGTATTTCACATCGATGTTGTTAAAACCGGCGCACCGCAGTGCAATCAGGCGTATGCCGAGAGAGCCAAGAACGTCAATCGTCTCCATGTCAACGGTGTCGTTGACAAAGGCAATAACCCCGTCATAGCCCTTTGCCATGACGGCAGTGTCGGCGTTAAGCTTGGATTCAAAGTATTTTATGCAAACCCCGTATTTGTCCTTCAGTGCGTCAAAATAGATTTTGTCATATGGTTTTGTATCAAAAAAAGCCATTTTAATCATAATAATCTCCATTCTGCCGCTAAAGCGTCAGCACAAATAGGAATGAAAGTGC
>CAJLYL010000002.1 GCA_905210855.1 uncultured Clostridia bacterium | reverse complement strand
AATATTTGTGCAGATTAAACAAATTTTCAAGCCTCTTTTTATCAATATGATGTATCACACCGCCGCACCAACACTATATATTGATTGATTGGTGAAAAAACGGCTGTTTTTTAAATATTACGGCATAATTAAAAGTGGTTTTAACAAAAAATTAATGTTAAAAATCAATTACAAGGTCGGATTTTAGATGTTTTTGAAGCAAAAAATACACTAAAAACTTAAAAATTCGGTATGGCGTCACCACTTTGGGGTGTTTTTGTGCCAAAAATCAATTTGTGGTGTAAAAAAGAGCTGCCACGACGGGCAGCCCACAATATATTGTTATTTATCCATAACGGCTTTGGCTATCAGCTTGTATTCATCATAGGTGTAAAGGGAGTTTATGACATCGAGCAGCATATTTGCCGATATCCTCGCAGGCAGCCCCAGAATCCTTGTAAGCCTCCTGCGCGCCTCATGGCTGTTTTCGCCGCCGCTGAAGCCGTCCGCAAACAAATCCGCCTTGGTTACTTTCCTTGTCATTTCCGCGGAAATATCGCTTTTTTGAGCCTCAGACGACACCTCGGCAAGCGCCTTGAGTATAACGTCGTCGCTCATGCCCTCAACGCCGAGGAATCCCTCCTTGGACGGCTTCGACTTTCTCTTTTCCTTGCCCTTTATATCGGGGATATAGGCATGCTTAACATTTCTGCCGGAGAGGATGTTTTTCAGATATGTGCGTATGCGGAAGCCTGCCGCGTCGGAATCCGTAAGGATTATCAATCCGCATTTATCGGCAAGCATTTTCAGCATATTCTGCTTCGGCTTGTCCTTGTATATCATAAATCCGTCGAGCACGACTATTGTTGTGTCCACAAGCTGAGACAGCTTGATTTTGTCATAATTGCCCTCAACCGCTATTGCCTCGTTAATTTTTATCATAACGTCACCGCAAGCCGCTAATTACGCAGGCTGTGTATCGGAGCTGGTATTCTGCCGCCGCGCGCTATGAAGGCTTCGCTTGAATACCGGCTTACGTTCATGACCGGTCCGGTGCCGAGCAGACCGCCGAATTCCACCACATCGCCGACTTTTTTGCCTGGCGCGGGAATTACGCGCACAGCGGTGGTTTTGTTGTTTATCATGCCTATTGCCATCTCGTCGGCAATGATTGCCGATATGGTGGAAGCGGACGTGTCCCCGGGAATAACTATCATGTCCAGGCCGACCGAGCAAACGCAGGTCATGGCTTCAAGCTTTTCCAGGCTGAGCGCGCCGCAAGCCGCCGCGTCAATCATACCGGCGTCCTCGCTGACCGGAATAAACGCGCCGCTGAGTCCGCCGACATATGACGAGGCGAACACACCGCCTTTTTTCACGGCGTCGTTGAGCAGAGCAAGCGCGGCTGTCGTACCGTGAGTTCCGCACTTTTCCAATCCCATTTCTTCAAGAATATATGCCACGCTGTCACCCACCGCCGGGGTCGGTGCAAGCGACAAATCCACTATGCCGAAAGGCACATTCAGGCGTGACGAAGCCTCCTTCGCCACAAGCTGACCCATTCGGGTTATCTTAAACGCAGTCTTTTTTATCGTCTCGGACACGGTTTCAAAATCCTTGCCCCTGACCCTCTCAAGAGCGTGCTTTACCACTCCCGGACCGCTGACGCCGACGTTTATTACGCACTCCGGCTCGCCCACTCCGAGAAAAGCGCCTGCCATGAAAGGATTGTCCTCCACGGCGTTGCAGAATACAACGAGCTTTGCGCAGCCGAATCCGTCGGAATCCTTTGTGAGAGCCGCCGTCTCTTTAATTTTTTCGCCCATTATGCGCACGGCGTCCATATCTATGCCTGCCTTGGTGCTGCCGACGTTGACCGACGAGCAGACAATATCCGTTTCGGCAAGCGCCTGAGGAATTGACGAGATAAGCTTCCTGTCGCCGTCCGTGAAGCCCTTTTGCACAAGTGCGGAATATCCGCCGATGAAATTTACGCCGACAGCCTTTGCCGCTTTGTCGAGCGTCTTTGCAAACTTAACGTAGTCTGCGCTGTCGCAGGCGGAGGCAACAATGGAAATCGGCGTGACGGAAATCCTCTTATTAATAATGGGGATTCCGAACTCGCTTTCGATATCCTCGCCCGTTTTTACGAGCTTCTCTGCTCTTTTTGTGATTTTGTCATACACCTTGAGCGCAGCCCTGTCTATGTCGGAATCCGCGCAATCCGTAAGTGAAATACCCATGGTTATGGTACGGATGTCGAGATTCTCGTTTTCTATCATATGTATGGTTTCGTTAGCCTCAAACTGATTTATCAATATTCACACCCCCGACGATTATATTCTGTGCATGGATTGAAAAATCTGTTCAAGCTGAATTCTTATCTCCACGCCGAGCTTTTCGCCCTCATCCGCAAGCGCCTTTGAAAGCTCGCCGAAGGATATTGAGCAGTTGTCCACATCGGAAATCATCATCATGGTGAACATATCGTCAAGTATCGTCTGGGAAATATCGAGAATGTTGACATTTTTCTGCGCAAGTATGTTTGCCACACCGCTGATAATGCCGACTTTGTCCTTGCCTACAACAGTTATTACAGCTTTTTTCATGCCTTGTCTCCTCCTAATCTGTATCTGACAGCCTCATATATCATTAACGCACCGGCAACCGAAGCATTGAGTGAATTTATCTGCCCGAGCATGGGGATTCTCACGAGGAAATCACATTTTTCCTTCACAAGGCGCGATATTCCGAACCCCTCGCTGCCGATAACTATCGCAATGCCGCCGGAGAAATCCTGATGATATATGTCGTTTTCTCCGTCCATATCCGCACCGATTACCCATATATTATTTTCCTTGAGCATATCGACCGTGTGCGCAATATTCGTAACCTTTGCCACCGGCGTAAACTCAATTGCCCCTGCGCTCGCCTTCGCCACTGTCGCGGTAAGACCGACTCCGTTGCGCTTGGGGATAATCACCCCATGGGCGCCTGCGGCATTTGCCGTCCTTATCACCGAGCCGAGGTTGTGGGGATCGCTTATGTCGTCGCACACAACGACAAACGGCTGCTCGCCCTTGTCGCGCGCCGAGCCGATAATATCCTCCACACTGCAATAGTCCTTTGCCGCAACACAGGCTATAACGCCCTGGTGCGCGTGAGTTGCGCTCATTCTGTCGAGCTTGTTTTTATCCGTGTCTATAACGGGAATGCGTTTTTCCTTGCACAGCGAGATTATCCTCGTGACAGAGCCGTTTCTCTCGCCCTGCTGAATAAACACCTTGTCTATGGTTCTGCCGGCGCGCAGCGCCTCGAGAACCGGGTTTCTGCCCTCAAGCCTGTCATCGCTGCCCGGGTTGAAGCCGCGGCTGCGTTTATCCTTGTTTTCGTCTTTTCTGTAATCCATAGCTACCTCTGATTCGTACACACTACCCCGTCATTATCCGCGCGGAGCATATGCAGCTGCCATCTTTTCAAATTTGTTGATATAAGCTTATTCATGTTTTCTTCAAACTCTTCGTGATTTTTATCCACAACGGCAATAATGGTCGGGCCCGCGCCGCTGAGATAGCCGCACACCGCGCCGAAACGTCGAGCCGACCTGATGATGTACTCGGCGCTGTTTATCAGCCCGAAGCGGTATTTCTGGTGCAATTTATCCTTAGCACCCACGCTGAATGCCGAGAAATCACCCTTGGCCGCCGCTGAAGCGAAATACGCGGCGTGAGCAATATTGTATACGGCGCTCTTGTGCGCAACCGTCCGCGGCAAAATGCTGCGCGCCTTTTTGGTGGCGAGGTGAAAATTCGGTATCATTGCAGCAAAGCGTATGTTCGACGGTATCTCCGTCTTGGTATACAGAACCCTGCCGCCGTCCTTTACGGCAACCGTGAGTCCGCCGAAAAACGCCGGTGTTACGTTATCGGGATGCCCCTCAATCTCACAGGCGAGCGAGAGCAAATCGTCCTTGGAGAGCGGTCTGCCGATAAGCTCGTTTGCGCCGAAAAGCCCGACCGCAAGACTTGCAGACGAGCTGCCGAGACCACGCGTAATGGGTATCTCGGTGTTGGAGGTGATGCGCACACCCTTCGGATACCTCCCTGCGAGCTCAAAAACCCTCTTCATGGATTGATAAACAAAATTCGTCTCATCGGACGGCAGATAATCTCTGCTCGAATCCGTTATGTTAATCTCAAGCCCGGAATCTATCTCTTCAATTGTCGCCGTGCTGTACAAATTCAATGCAATGCCCATACAGTCGAACCCCGAGCCGAGATTCGCCGTGGACGCCGGTACTCTGACTGTTACCATAGCTGCCTCCAATATGCTCCTATTCCATAATTTCTATCAGGCTGACAGGCTCAATGCCCATTTTATCAAGAGCTTTTTTCAGCTTGCCGAAAGCGATTTTCTCGGTCACAACGCCGATTTCGCCGTCATAAGCGCTGACGCGCGACTTGATTTTTACGTCATCCTGACTGAGCCTTTCGGCGTCTGCGCAGGTAAGTCGAACAAAGAATTTTCTTACATATTCGTCATGGTTCACAACAGAGTTTTTCTCTGCCGGCATCCACGGACGCATATAAGGCACAAACTGATTTTTCGCAACCTCTATCACATCGGCAACAACCGCGCTTGCGGTGGGCAGCTTGCCTGCGCCCCTGCCGTAGCTGAGCGTGTCGCCCGTCGTGCCGCCGTTGACAATTATTCCGTTGTACACGTCCTCTATGCTCGAGAGCATATTATCTCTTGCAATGAGCATGGGTGCAACGTGAACCTCGAGCCTTTTATCCGCGAGAATTCTGCACTCGCCTATGAGCTTTATGCTGAGGCCGAGCTTTGAGGCGTAAACCGTGTCTTCAAGTGTGATTTTTGTTATGCCCTCGGTGTACACATTGCGGAAATCCACGCTCCTGCCCGAGATGATTGATGAGAGAATACAAATCTTTTTGCAGGTGTCGTGACCCTCTATATCGGCAGAGGGGTCACGCTCCGCATAGCCGTTCTGCTGAGCGGCAAGAAGAGCCTTCTCAAAGCTTTCGCCGTTTTTAAACATCTGTGTGAGGATATAGTTTGTGGTACCGTTGAGTATGCCCGATATGCCTTCGATTTCGTTGCACACAAAGCAATGAAACAGCGGTCTGATAATGGGAATACCGCCGCCCACGCTTGCCTCAAACATATATTTTGCACCGTTGTCCACGGCAAGCTGCAGCAGCTCGTTGCCGTATGTTGCAACCAGCTCCTTGTTGGACGTAACAACGCTTTTGCCCTTTTCGAGGGCCTTGCGCGAAAATGTATACGCCGGTTCCAATCCGCCGATGGTCTCAACCACAACGCTTATCTCATCGTCATTCAGAATGGTGTCATAGTCCTTGATAAAAAGTTCTGCGTCATCGCGCCCGGAAAAATCTCTTATGTCAAGAATATACTTGGTACTTATCTCCAAACCGGCATTTTTCTGAATCACCGATGCGTTGCTGCGGATAATTTCGTACACTCCGGAACCGACCGTTCCGAAACCCAGGATTGCTATTTTCACTTATAATGCCCCCTTATATCATTTATAACACCAATTATAGCATGGGTGTCACACCATGTCAATTATTGTCACGCATGATTGTTAATCAAGCTTAATATTTTCGGGATATTCGTCCGATTGCTTTGCAAGATTAATAAAAATATCTCCGTCCGTACCCTCCGGCGGTGTCTCATCTTGCACAATATCGGCAATTGCCTCGCCCTCGACATCGCAGGTCAGCCTCGGACATTCGCCGAAGCATTCTCTGATGATTCTCTCAAGCTTATCCGAATCCTTTGCCTTTTCAAAATCCTTTTTCTTTTCCCTGTCGTCAAACACGAGGGTGATTCCGCCGCCGGCACAGGTCGGCTTTGCCGTGAGAATATGCATATACATAACAATCATTTTCTCCTGCTGAACACGGTTTATAACTTCACTCCAGTTTTTGACTATTTTGCCGCAAATGCCGTCATCCGCTGTCGGCTTCTCCGTCCGCCGCGCAGCTTTCGCCTCGGCGTGAGGCGCCGTCGGCTCGGGCACGGGCGGCTCGTAATAATCTCCCTCCGGGGGCGGTTCCGGCAGATAGCCGTCCGTCTCCGGCGCGCGGTTCGCCGACGGTGCCGACTGCTGATTTTCCGTCTGCTCTGCCGAGGCGGCCGGGAAAACGCCGGAGGCGATTTTTTTCTCGAGTATGCTTATTCTGTCCAAAAGTGCCGAAATATCTTCATCAAACATCGGATTCGCCATTTTGACAAGAGTACATTCTATAAGCACGCGCGCATTTGACGAATAGCGCAGGTCGGCAATCAGGTCCGTGAGGAGATATATACATCTCACGAGCTTTTCCGTGCTGTACTTCTCCGCCGTGCTTTTTATCATTCCGAGGCGTCTTGCGCTTGTGCCCTCATTGCTGCCGATTGTAAGGAAGCGGAGCATCTCGCGGTAGGCATTGAGCATATCCGCCGCAAAATTTTCAAACGATTTTCCCTCGGCGGCGCATATGTCAAACTCAAGCAGGAGGTTTTTTGTATCTCCGTCCGCCACGAGAGAAGCAAATCTGTAAAGATAGGCATTATCGAGCGCGCCGATTATCTCCGTCACATCGGCATAGGTCACGTCGCTGCTCTTAAACGCTATGCAGCGATCAAGGATACTGAGCGAATCTCTCATTGAGCCGTTGCCCAGATACGCCACGTACTCAAGCGCCTCATCATCAACGCTTATGCCCTCGCTCGCGAGGATGCGTTTCATGGCGGACACTATATCGCCTATTGAAATTGTTCCGAAATCGAATCTCTGACATCTTGAAAGAATTGTTGCCGGTACCATGTGAATCTCAGTGGTGGCAAGGATAAAAATTACGTGAGACGGCGGCTCCTCAAGCGTCTTAAGCAGTGCGTTAAACGCACCGGCAGACAGCATATGAACCTCGTCGATAATATATACCTTATATTTGGTGGACGCCGCGGCATAACGGCACTGCTCTATTATCTCCCTGATGTTGTCCACACCGGTATTTGACGCCGCATCTATCTCGATGATGTCGAGAACCGAGCCGTCAAGTATGGATTTGCAGGTGGCGCACTCGTTGCACGGATTACCGTCATGCGGATTTTCGCAGTTTACCGCGCGGCTGAGAATTTTTGCGGTCGAGGTTTTGCCGGTTCCCCTCGTGCCCGTAAAAATATATGCATGAGCCGTCCTACCCTCGATTATTTCATTTTTGAGTGTATTAACTATATGGCTCTGCCCGATTACATCATCAAACGTAAGCGGTCTCCATTTTCTGTACAGTGCCTGATAAGCCATTTTTGTCCTCCGTTATTTATAAATGAAAAAAAGCCGCCCCTGAAAGCATATATTGAAAGTTCAGACTGCGGCTAACGCCGGGTAAGCTCGCGGCACACACAAGACATCTCTTACGGCTGCTTGATTCCTCACCTGACCGGGTTCGGGAGCTTGCATTGCGCAAGGCCCGACGGTCAACGCCGCAGTCTGAAACGATCAACCTGCATATCGGGTGAGCCGACATTAAACAATGCGCGGCTCAACGACCGTATATTATTATACTACATATTAAAATAAATATCAATCCTTTTTTTAAAAAAATTCAAATTCTATTCGCCGTTGTGCGATGTCTCCGCCACATTCGGCGTATCGTGCGTTTTGTCCGAATTGAAGGTACCGGGCGTTTTTTCACCGTTTTCGGCTTTTTCGCCGTTTTCACTTTTTCCGCCGGCTTCGCTCTTTCCCGTCTTACTGTCCCCCGATGCGGAATCAGACTTCTTTGTGTTTGTATTGCTCTTGGCGCTGCCGTTTTTTGCGGTGCTGCCGTTTGCTTCATCGGGTATTTTTTCGCCCGGTGTGCCGATGTGGTTTTTATGCACGCCCGAGCAATAGCCGGAGATGAGGCGCGTGTTCACATAGTCCGTGGAGCCGCTGCACGAATTTGTGCCGTACTCGCCGCTGTTGCTGCACACATAAGCCTTTTTCACAAACTGCGGCTGCTCAAACGTCCTCGGCTCAAGCCCCTTGTGTACACGCGTCATCACCTCGCGCCATATGGTGAGCGCAGGGTTTACGCCTGCATAGGATATAACCTTGGGTTCGTCATAGCCGACCCACACAGAGCCCACATAATACGGCGTGTAGCCGACAAACCACCTGTCCTTGTTGTCGTCTGCCGAGCCTGTTTTTCCGCAAGTGTCCATGCCGTTTATGGCGCTGCCTGCCGCAGTACCGCTCTGCACAACGCCCTTGAGCAGCTGATTCATTATAAAAGCGGTTTCCTCGGAGAAAGCCTTGTTTCTCTCCGGCGTTTTGGACAGGAGGAGATTTCCCGATGAATCATACACCTTGGTGTACGATGTCGGCTGAACATACACTCCGCTGTTTGCAAATGCCGTATATGCCGCGTTTATCTCGCTGAGCGTAACACCCTCGGTGAGCCCGCCGAGGGCAAGCGGCGCATAGCCCTTGTCTGACGATACTCCGCTGTCGGTCTTTTGAGATTCTATAAGACCGAGGTGCAAATTCTCTGTAACATAGTCAAACGATTTGTCAAGCCCAACCTCCTCAAGCACGCGGATTGCAGGCAGATTGAGCGAGCTTGCAACCGCCTTGCGCACGGACACGGGGCCTGTGAATTTCTTGTTTGCATTATTCGGCTTCCAGCCGTTGAGAGTGAGCGGAGAATTCTCCACCGTGGACGCAACGGTTATCACGCCCATGTCTATACCCGGGCCGTACACCGCAAGCGGTTTTATGGTCGAACCGGGCTGGCGCTTGGTTTGAGTGGCTCGGTTGAGCACCCTCGCGCCCGTTTTAACTCCCGTGCCGCCCACTATACCCTTTATCTGACCCGTGTAGGGGTCGGTGACTATCATGGCGGATTCCGGCTGTTCGCCGTAGAATTTCGGAAAGCCGTTTCCGTTTGCATACACATCGTCCATGATGCTCTGAATATCGGGGTCAACGGTGGCAACAATCTTGAGACCGCCGTTGTATATGAGCGCCGTAGCATAATTCTGCGTGTAACCCTTCACCTCAACAAGGTCGCCGAGCAATTCCTCAAAAAGGCAATCGACAAAATACGACTGCGTGGTAGATGCCTCGTCGGCGCTGACAACATTAAGCTGCGCTGCGATTGCCTCGTCGTACTCCGCTTGTCCTATATATCCCAGCTCAAGCATTTTGTCAAGCACAAGCCGGCGCTTCTCTGTGTTACCGTCCGGATTTACAATGGGGTCATAGGTGGACGGATGCTGAGTTATGCCTGCAATTGCGGCGCACTCCTCCAGGTTAAGCTCCGCCACATCTTTTGCAAAATATGCATGAGACGCCGCCTGCACGCCGTTTGCCCCGTGACCGAGGTAGATTGAATTCATGTACAGTTCCAGAATCTCGCGCTTGTCCATCTTGGTTTCCAGTATGACCGCGCGCACCATTTCTCTAATCTTTCGCGCCTTGCTGTGCTCCGAATCCTCGGTGATGTTTTTAACAAGCTGCTGGGTAATGGTGCTGCCGCCGTATGACGAATCGCCGTTGCGCAGCACATTTATCACCGCTCCGGCGGTTCGCTTAAGGTCAACGCCGTGGTGCTTGTAAAATCGCTGATCCTCTATCGCCACAAAGGCGTTTTTCATATTGTCGGGTATGGCGTCATAGTCCGCCCACACGCGGTTTTCGTCTGCCACAAGGCGCTCATACTGATTGAGATTGCCCTCGGCGTCCTCATAATAAACCACGCTTGACAGCGACAGCCCGAATTTATTGAATGAATCGGCAAAATCAAAATCCATGCCCCAGGTTGCCCATACGACGGTCGCCGCTGCGCTGATGACCCCAAGCACAAAAAGCACAAGCAGGGTTTTGGCAAATCTGCCTGCCTTGCTTTTCTTTCTGCGTCCTTGTTTTGCCGTCTTTCTTTGTCTGCGCGGCTTGTCCGCCTCGCGCTCTGCGCGCGCGAGCTGCCTTTCAATATTATCGTGCTGCCTTTTTCTTATGCTCTCAAGCTTATCCATCCGACTTACGCCTCCTTTTTCGGAGCAGGGACGCTTTCGCGTTTTCTCTTTTTCACGTTTTCACGATTTTCAACGTTTTTTCCGCTCGTCCCACTTACATATAATAAGTATACCACAAAAACTTCCGTTTGTGTATTAAATTTCTTTTACGAATAATTAAATTTTTATTACGCAGAATATGTAAAAATAGTCTAAAAGGATGAGCAGCATGAAAAAAACCTCTTATTTTTATATAATTATATTCTGCATTGCCGCAATTATTTCTCTTATTTATTATATCTGTTTTATAAATTTTAATAACGGAAATAACTCGCAAATGCCCGACAACGTCAATTATCCGCAGCTTGACACAGTTGAAGGCGCGAAGAAGGACGCCTCCGAGAGCATTGAGGCGGCAAATGACGACTCGGCGCAAAAATCGGAATATGTGACGGATTCCTCGGTTGCCGGATACATGATGAAGGCCGACGGAGATAATGTAAATTTATTTGAGATATACGAAAACGGATATTCGGAAAAAATCAAAACCCTCGACATAAACCCCAAGCTTCTGCGCAAAATAGACCGCGAGGAGCTTGGGGCAGGGATTAAAAGAGATACCTATGCCGAGATATGCTCGCTTATAGAAGATTTTTCATCATAATTACAGCCTTGCAGCACCGCTTTTGCGTGCCGCATCGGCAACCGCCGCCGCAACAGCCTTGCCGACCCTGCGGTCAAATGCCTTGGGGATGATGTATTCCCTCGAGAGCTCGTCCTCTCCCACCAGGTTTGCAATGGCATATGACGCCGCCATCTGCATTTCATCATTTATATCGGACGCGCGCACATCGAGCGCACCGCGGAATATGCCCGGGAATGCGAGCACATTGTTTATCTGATTGGCAAAATCCGACCTGCCGGTGCCCACGATAAACGCGCCTGCCTCGAGCGCCTCGTCCGGCATAATCTCCGGCACGGGGTTCGCCATGGGAAACACGATAGATTTTTTCGCCATGGATTTTATCATATCCCGAGACACAACGCCGGGTGCCGACACACCTATGAATACATCCGCGCCCTTCATGGCGTCGGCAAGGCTGCCTGTCAGCCTATCGAGGTTGGACAACTTTGCTATCTCTGCGTGGGCAGAGTTAAGCCCCTCCATGCCGTCACAGATTATGCCGAACCTGTCAACCATAATAAGATTTTTTACACCAAGCTTCATCAGGTGTTTGCCGATTGCTATGCCTGCCGAGCCTGCGCCGTTTATAACTACCCTTACGGAGTCGATTTTTTTGTCCGCTACTTTCAGCGCGTTGAGTATCGCCGCGGCAACCACGATTGCCGTGCCGTGCTGGTCATCATGGAATACGGGAATATCGCACATTTCATTTAGTCTGCGTTCAACCTCAAAGCACCTCGGCGCGGAAATATCCTCAAGATTTATGCCGCCGAAGGACGACGAGATGTTATACACCGTCTGCACAAGCTCATCGGTATCCTGAGTTTTGATACAAAGCGGAAATGCGTCAACGTCGGCAAATTCCTTGAACAGTACGCACTTGCCCTCCATAACGGGCATACCGGCCTCCGGGCCGATGTTGCCGAGACCGAGTATCGCCGAGCCGTCGGTAATGACGGCGACAATATTGCTGCGCCTGGTCAGCTCATAGGATTTATCAATGTTATCTCTTATCACGCGGCAGGGCTCTGCCACGCCCGGGGTATATGCGATTGACAAATCCTCGGCATTTGTCACGGACACGCGCGACACTACTTCTATCTTGCCTCTCCATTCCTCATGCTTTTTCAGTGCTGTTTCGTTAATATCCATTGCTGCTCTCCTTTGCGATATGGTTTTGTATCAAGTACCGATGCGGTGTGTTTAATTTTGGCTCGCTCGGACAGCAGTGCAGTGGCGCTGAACTCGCTCCCACAAAATCAAACACACCGCATCGGTACCTATAATCTGTCATTTTTTCTTCCTGATTTTATTGCCCTTTACTATATACGATTTTTTTGCAAGCTTCATCATAGGCAAATCGTTCATGGAATCGGTGTAAAAGCAATCTATGGTGCTGTCGGGGTAAGCCTCCCTGAAAAGGCGCACTTTTTCATCACCGAAACACAGCTGCGTCACTCTGCCGGTCTCAAGATCCATCTTTGAGCAGATGCAGTTTTTTATACCAATCCTTTGCATAATCTCGTCAAGCAAAAAATCAAACGACGCGGAAATAATCACATCATCATCCCTGCGTATCTCCAGATAAGCCGATTTGATCTTTGTTTCATTTTTATCCCAAAATTCTTTCACAAGCGCGCGGATGTCTCCGGCAATGCGCAGTATCTCCGCATCGTATTTTTCCATCCTGTCAAGCAGCCCTTCGCGTGTGATTCGGCACAGCTTGTACAGAACCACAACGGAAATGACACGCGGAAAAAACTTTATCATCCGCGGATATTTTTTTGCACAGAAAACGAAAAAGTCAAACGCGCTCTCGCCGTCATATATTGTGTTGTCAAAATCAAATACATTCATTACTCTATCTCCAAAAAAGAACCGATAATACCACGCTTCGGCCCCAAGCCGCGGTGTGAGAACATATCCTCGCGGTTGCAGCAGGTGCATATGTCCGACACGGCAATGCTGTCCTCCCTCACTCCGCAGTCGATGAGTATGCGTCTGTTTATCATCGGCAGATTAAGATAATATCTGCCGCCGTGTTCTCTTATGCAATCGTCATAGCCGAATTTTGAGGCAAAATCGTCATATAAATCGCGCGATACCTCGTAGCATTTTTCACAAATGCACGGACCTATCGCGGCGACCACTGATTCGGGCTTTGTGCCATATTCACTCCCCATTGCCTCAAGCATGACCATTGCCAAGGACGCGTATGTGCCGCGCCAGCCGCAGTGCGCATTGCCTATGGCGCGGTTTTTCGTGTCAACGAGCGCCACGGGAACACAATCCGCAGTGTGTATCACAAGCGGCAGACGGGGAACATCGGTTATCAGCGCGTCCACATTATCATAATCACGCATCCGCACAACTCCCTTTCCGGCGTCCGACTCCTCCGCGACCCTGACATTGGCAGAGTGGGTTTGCTTGGCAAGCACAAGTCTGCCAATATCAAACCCTGCCGCAGCGCAAAAACGGCGGTAGTTCTCGATTATGCATTCTCTGTCATCCTCCGTGCCCGTACCAAGGTTGAGCGACGAATACGTATCTCCCTGCGATACACCGCCGTGCCTCGTGGATACGGCGTTTTTAACAAACGGTACTCCGTCAAAAATCTTAAAGCTAAGGTACGGCACTTTGCCGCCGTGAATGTGCATTACATCGGATTTCAGTATATCAATCAGCTCCTCGAAATATTAGGCAAACCGCCTTGTAGTATATCATATCACAATAATATAAAAAATTCAATGATTTGCGCTCAAAAAACATGAATAAAGTGTAAAAATTCAAAAAAAGTGCCCTACATTCCGCGGTTTACCGCGAATTGCAGGGAAATGAACATATTAATGCCGGTTTCAATCACTCTGCCGCTCGATGAAAACACCTTGTAAGACAGCAAACCGTCACAGGGGTATATATGTTTTATTTTGGCTCGCTCACTGAAAATAAAACATATACCCCCTCGCCCTTGAGCAAAACTGTGTGTGGTCGATAAACAGCGGCAGCCGTTTATCGCCGCTCACACCATCTTGGTAATCTCTCTCCTCAGACGAGCTATTATCCTCTTTTCCAGCCGCGATATATACGACTGCGATATACCCAGCAAATCCGCAACCTCCTTTTGTGTCTTTACAGTGCCGCTGCGCACGCCGAACCTCAGCTCCATTATGCTGCGCTCCCTCTTGCTCAGCTTGCCGAGGGCAATGCGCAAAAGCTGCTTGTCAACCTCGTTTTCTATATCGCGGCAGATGATGTCGCTGTCCGTACCGAGGATATCCGAGAGCAAAAGCTCGTTTCCGTCCCAATCCACATTGAGCGGCTCGTCAATGGATATTTCCGTTTTGCGGTTGTTGTTTTTGCGCAGATACATTAGTATCTCATTCTCAATGCACCGTGACGAATATGTGGCAAGCTTGATATTCTTGTCCGGCTTAAAGGTATTTATGGATTTTATCAGCCCGATAGTGCCTATCGATATCAAATCCTCAATCCCTATCCCCGTGTTTTCAAACTTCTTTGCAATGTACACCACAAGGCGCAGATTGCGCTCTATAAGCTGCTCCTTAGCCTTTTTTGAGCCCTGACCGAGCGATTGTATGAGCTTTTCCTCCTCCTCACGCGAGAGCGGAGGCGGCAGGGTGGCGGGACCGTTGATATAGAATATCGGTTCCGGCTCGTTAATCTTGAGCCAAAAATTGTGAATGATTTGTGGAAGTGACGCAGTGTTCATATGTACTTACTCCTTTATTTTAAAAAACTCTCAGGCCCTGCCAAGGCGTTGTATTCGCTGCTTTGGCTGAGACTTTGATTTGAGATGGCTATTGTTATATTATCATGCAGAGGTTCGTCCGAGCAGATTTTATCCGGTTTGAAGCCCATCAACAACCCGTTGTCCGTGCCGAGCGTCTTAAACGGTATCAGACGAATGTCGTCAATGTAATTTGACATTTCAAGGATATCGGACAGGGGTATGTCCTGCGGCACAATGCCGCGCAGGGCGGTTTTTTCAACTATGATTACCGGGCCTGCCCGTAATCGGCTCGGTGAGCATATTGCCGGTGTCGAGCAGCACATTTATTGTCGCCGCCCTGCCGTTTTTGTATATAACCATGCGATGGCAGTCGCGGCCGGAATATTTTTTGCATATGCCGACAGACAGCCTGATTATGACATAAGCAACGGCGGATGAGATGATGACCGTGCGCAGGCTTGTGTCAAAATAGAGCACGCCGTTGTTTGCGCCTATGCCTCCCTCGGTGTAATAAGAAGCAACAAGCGCGCAACCGCCGCATACCAGAGACACGGTGTAGAACATACACAGGTTTTTGACAAAGCCCTTGAGAGATTTTGCGCCGAAGGATATATATGTCATGACGGCGGACAGGGCAAATTTACCCAAAAGGCTCGCCGCCGGGGCAAAGTTCGGCACAAACATACACACCGCGTACACCGCGCCGATGCACGAGGCAATTATTCTGCGCCAAACCTTGGATTTGCTCCGCGTCAGCAGAGAGGTGACGGCAAGCAGAATCAGGTTAATCACAAAATTTGTCAGAAACAGTACATCGGCGTATACTATCAATTTCATCTCACCTCTGCAATAAGTATACATTAATGTATAGTAAGAATTTTGTAATATTATGCAGGGTTAAAAAATATATTTTTAATAAAAAAAGACGGCGGCAAAAACCGTCGTCAGATTAAGCTTTGTTATTTTTTCATCTTTTCGGGGCGCTTTATCTTGTTCCACTCCTCATATGCCTTGGTGCTGTTGGGAGTGACAAGCAGCGTCTTAGGCTTTTCATCGCTGTCGGGCACGCACTCGAGGATAGAGTATTTTCTGTTAGACAGCCTGAATTTATACTTGCGCCCGTTTTCCTCGTGCTCGCCTATGGTGAATCCGTGTTCGTTTTGTCTCATATACATTCTCCGTTCAATTTAGTTCAATACGTACATTTTACTACTTTTTCGTTTCAAAGTCAATATTTTGTGATGACCGCAAGGCGGCGGCTTAAAAAATTCTTAAAAACCCCATTGACTTTTTCCGAAATAACTGCTATAATCGCCGAACACGTTTTATTAAGGGAGACAAAATTATGAGCAAATACATAGCGGATAAAGACTTCTGCAAAAAGGCATTTGGCTTAACAATATTGTTGCGTAAATGCGCAGGATTGCCTATTGAATTTTTGTTATTTTCCCTTTCCAAGCTCAACAGTTTTTTCATATGCCTTGACTACCGCATCTGCCGCAGCAGCGCGAAACGCAGCATCCTCAAGCGCATGTACCCCCTTTATCGTGCTGCCGCCGGGCGAGCACACATCGTCCTTCAGCTTGCCGGGGTGTTCTCCGCTGCGCAGCGCCAACGCCGCAGAGCCGAGCAGCATCTGAGCGGCATAACCGAGTGCCTTTGCGCGCGGCAAGCCGCACTCCACCGCGCCGTCCGCAAGCGCCTCGATAAACATATACGCAAAAGCCGGACCGCAGCCCGACACCGCGCTTGCGGCGTCTATCAGCTTTTCGTCAATCGCGTCTGTCATGCCGGCAGCAGATACGGCGCTGACAAGCTCATCTCTATCCGCATCCGTCACAAGGCTGTTTGCGCAATAAAGCACTATTCCCTCGCCTATCGACACAGGGGTGTTCGGCATAAGTCTGATTACGGCGAAGCCGCCGCCTGCCATGTCGGATATCTTTTCGCAGCTGAGTCCGGCTGCCATTGACACGAGGACTACCCCGTCTCTTCTTGCGCCGAGTATGCCGCTTATGCCAGAGAGCATATCCGCCATCATCTGCGGTTTGACGCCGAGGAATATGTATTTGCATTTTGCGGCGATTTCCTCATTCGTTACCGCCGCCGCGCCGATTTCCGCGGCAAGTTTTTCCGCCTTTGCAGCCGTTCTGTTCGCCAGCATAACAGCCTCGCTGCCCCTTTGCTTCGCCACTGCGCGCGCCAGAGCTCCGCCCATGTTGCCCGTGCCTATAAATCCGTATGTCATAGTGTTCATCCCCTATCTTATTTGTCCGTTGCCGTGTATCACATATTTGTACGTATTAAGCTCCTCAAGACCCATAGGCCCCCTTGCATGGAGCTTCTGCGTTGAAATTCCCATCTCGCATCCGAGCCCAAATTCTCCGCCGTCCGTAAATCTTGTGGATGCATTCACATACACCGCCGCACTGTCTACAAGCGCGCAGAATTTATCCGCCGCCGACTGGTCACGCGTTATTATAGCCTCGCTGTGACCCGTGGAATGTGCGCCGATGTGGGCTATTGCCTCATCAACCCCGTCCACAAGCTTTATCGCAAGTATATAATCGAGAAATTCCGTGTCAAAATCATTCTCGCCTGCCGCAGCGCCGCCGATTATTTCGAGCGCGTCGCTGTCGCATCTCAGCTGCGCCGCCGTTTTGCCCTGCGCCTCTCTCTCATCGCAGATTCTCTCCTTAAGTGCGGTGAGGAATTCCTTTGCAATTTCCCTGTCCACCAGGCAGACCTCCTCGGCATTGCAAACGGACGGACGGCTCATCTTGGCATTTTCCACGATATCGACCGCCATGCCGATGTCGGCGGTTTTCTCAACATACACATGGCATATGCCCGTGCCCGTCTGTATCACCGGCACGGTCGCATTGTTCACGCAGGCATTTATCAATCCTGCGCCGCCGCGCGGAATGAGCAAATCAACAAGTCCGTTTGCGGTCATCATCTCATTTGCGCTCGCACGGGTGGTGTCCTCTATCAGATTGATCGCGTCCTCCGTCATACCGGCGTCCGCCAAGCCCCTGCGCAAGGAGCGCACTATTGCCGCCGCGCTGTTTGCCGCCTCCTTGCCGCCGCGCAGCACACACACATTGCCGCTCATCACGGCAAGCGCAGCTGCGTCCGCAGTCACATTGGGGCGGCTCTCGTAAATAATTGCCACCACGCCGAATGGAACAGATATTTTCTCTATAAGCAATCCGTCATCACGCCTATAAGACTTGAGCACCCTGCCGACAGGGTCGCCGAGCCTTGCCACGGTGCGCATACCGTCTGCCATGGCGGCTATTCTGCCCTTGTCAAGGCGAAGTCTGTCCGTCATCACATCCGATATCACTCCGCGCGCTTTTTCAACATCTGCGGCGTTTGCCGCCAATATTTCGTCCGTATCCGCCATGAGGCGGTCTGCCATTTTGTTCAGCGCAAGCACCTTTTGTTCTCCGTCGGCAACTGCCGTCAGCGGACACGCAGCCTTTGCGCGTGCAAGTATTTCATGTGTTGTCATGGTTTATCAGCCTTTCTAATAATTGTCTCTGTCAATGCCAAAAAAATCTTCTATAAAGCTAAACGTATCGGAATCCACCTTGCTAAGGGTTGATTTAAAGCTTTTCTTTTCTCCTCGGTCATTTTACTGTATTTTTCTCTTATCTCATCTATCTCAGACGCAAAGTGCGTCTTGATGCTGCCCTTGCTTATGATGAACTTATCATCAAGCCGCACTGCATTTTTAAATACCTCAATAATTGTTTGAACCATTTCGTAGCCATCCACTTGCTCAAAATTATCTAATTTGTCATCAAGGCTATCGCTTGCCTTTAGCAGCGAATCGGAAATCTCCGCATTGATTTTTTAACCTCGACGCTCTCGCTGCTGTTCAGCTCACGCAGATTTGCCGCCGAGGCAACATTCATATGCTTTGATATGGTGGGCTTCAGGCTGAACCTGTCCGCCGCGCACACATAGGCTTTTTTTGCCTCGTCCGCGCTCATTTGCTCTATGTAACAAATTCTCCGTCGGAAAACGACACCTCATCTATCCTGAGCGTGTTTTTGCGCCGTCGTCACCCACGGAATTTATGAAAAAATATGCCTTGCCGTCCGCGCTGTCCGAGCGCATGGTAACAAACAGCGTGTTGTCGTTGTATGTAACGTCGCACACCGCTTCGGCACTTGTCACAATCGGAGCAAGTGCCAGCGCCGCGGCGGCAAACGCCGCAATTTTGTTAATCATCATTTGTTTTACTCCGCTTTAATCTAAATCCACGCACAAGCATAAACGCGCCGAGCGCAACACACGCCGCCGCAACAAGCTGCGACACACGCACCGCTCCGAGATAGAGGCTGTCTGTCCGCAGCCCCTCAACCCACACTCTGCCCAAGCCGTAAAAAACTATGTACGACCAGAAAATCTGGCCGTCAAATTTTCTCTTTCTGAAGAAAATCCACAGCAAAACTCCGAGCACGGCAAGATTCCACAGCGATTCATACAGAAATGTGGGATGCACGGGCAGCGACGGGTCAACCGGCAAGCCCTGTGCGCTCATGACCCGAAGCTTTTCGGCAATTTCGCTGCCGGTCATTCCCCACGGCAGATTTGTGTTGCTGCCGAATGCCTCCTGATTGAAAAAATTACCCCATCTGCCAATCATCTGACCGATGACAAGCCCTACGCTGCAATCGTCCATAACCGGCAACGGATTAATCTTTTTTGCCCTGCAATAAATAAGCGTGGACGCCACTGCGCCTATGACGGCACCGTATATGGCGATGCCGCCGTTCCATATCTTAAAGATGTCAGTCAAATTATCTCTGTAATCATCAAAGCTGAAAATCACATAATACAGCCGCGCGCAGATTATGCCGCTCGGTATGCCCCACAGCACAATGTCGAGTATCGTGTCGGACGGCACGCCGTTGCGCCTGCCCAGGCGAATCGCCGCGGCTGCGGCTATCACAAGGCCGCAGGCAATTATAATGCCGTACCAGTATATCGGCTTGGCACCGATGTAAAACGCCACACGGTCTGCAAACAGCTTTATTCCCAAATGTGGAAATTCAATATACGGTCTCATCTTATCCTCCGCGTTTTTTCTTTATTTTCTTATTTGTCGTTGGGGAAAACCACGCTCAGTGCTGAGGTTTCCTCCGTGAATATCTGGTTGAATACATCGTACACATATGCCGAATCAATCGATTCGAGTACGGACGGCAGATTGAATATGTTAACCTCATTTAGAATGTTTCTCTCCACCATGGACGCCGTTGCCTCAACATCGTTGAAAGCGCGCATAAAATCACCGAGATACGCTCTCCTTATCCTTTCAAAATCCGCTTCGTTAAATTTCTCTCTCCGCACGCGGTCAATCTCCGCCATTATGCGGCGCTGCACCTCCTTCGGGTCGTTGCTCTCTCCGCAGAAGGATACGCAGGAAAACAGCGGTTCGGTCATTATGTCCGTGCCGAATTCTTCGTTGATAAGCCCGTCCTCATACATTCCCGTGTACAGCTCGCTGCTTCTTCCGGCAAGCAGCTTGCAGATAAGGTGAATAGCCGTTTCGCGCTTTAACAGTGCGTCGCCGCTCTTTAAGAAATTATCCTTGAATCCCAGTGAGAACAGCGGCAGAGCCACCTTCGACTTTGCCTCGATGTACTTTTGGCATACGCTTGCCGGCTCGTCGGGGTACACCGATGTCACCTCGCCGCACTCTCTGTCGGTACGCACATATTTCTCCACCAGCTCAAACACCTCGCGCGGCTCCACATCTCCGCACACCGTCACCACCATGTTGGACGGATTGTAGTATGTGTTGTAGCATTTATACAGCGTGTCCTTTGTGATGTGCGATATGCTCTCCACAGTGCCGGCAATATCAATCTTAACCGGATTGTTGTGATAGAGCGCTTTCAGCAGATTAAGCGCAACCTGCCACGAGCCCTCGTCATCATACATCTTTATCTCCTGACCGATTATGCCCTGCTCCTTTTGCACATTCTCGTCCGTGTAGTACGGGTCCTGAACATATTTCAACAAATGCACAAAATTATCTCTGAAATTTTCGGTGCATGAAAAAAGATAACAGGTGCAGGTAAACGAGGTGTACGCATTGGCGTTTGCCCCGTAAACCGAGAATTTGTCAAACGCGTTAGTGCCGTCGCTCTGCTCAAACATCTTGTGCTCCAAAAAATGCGCCACACCATCCGGCACGGTTATCGGCTCGCTCTCGCCCAACGGCACAAAGCAATTGTTCACCGAGCCGAATTTTGTGCCTATCACTGCATATTTTTTTGAAAAGCCCGGCTTCGGCACCACAAAAACCCCAAGCCCCGTACTGTGCTGACCGGCATAAACCGTTTCGTCTATCTGTTCGTTATATATTTTTGTGTATTTCATCTGTCTGCCTCCCCGCCTGTAAGGAAATATACCGTATCGAGCGTCACATCTGCAAACGCCGCCTTAACCTGCTCCTTTGTGACGGCGGCAACCCTTTGCACCGCCTCATCGATGGTGTCCTTGTTTTTTGAAAAGCTCATCGCAAGGTAGAATCTGCGCATCAGATACGGGCTGTCAAGATACGACGTGTAGCTGTTTATGATAAATTCCTTTGCAATATCAAGCTCATCCTCGGAAAAATCACCGTTTTTAACCGCATCCAGCTGTACAAGTATCTCGTCTCTTGCCTTGGCAAAATTAACAAACTCTATGCCGCTGCTCACCACCATGAGCGAATTGAACTTATCCAGCCTTGACGACGCATAGTAGCAAAGGCTCATTTTTTCGCGCACATTGTTAAACAGCTTGGAGTGTGCTCCTGCGCCGAAAATGCTGTTGCCGACAAGAAGAGCATAGTATTTTTCATCTCCGTCCGGCACTCCGGTGCGGAATCCCATGGACAGCTTGCCCTGGTTTATGTTCATGTGCTCGTCAACGTATTTCACCTCGGACACAGCCTTTTGCGAGCCGCGTATCTCAAACGGCTTTATGTCAAAATCAAATTTTGCAAAATGCTCCGCAAACGCGGACACCAGCTTGTTTATATCCACATCGCCCACAACAAATATATCTATCGGGCTTGAAAAAATAATACTCATGTAGTGCTCATATAAGTTTTTGCAGTCTATGGAGTCAATGTCCTCGATATATCCGCACTCAAGCACCGCGTTTTCCTCTCCGCGGCACATCTCCTCAATAAGGCGCAGATTCGCATACGAGCGCTTGTCATTGACAATTGCGGATATGTCGTCGCGCAGATTTTGCTTTTCCGTCTCCACATATGCCTCGCAAAAGGCTCCGTCCGTCACATACGGCTCAAACAAAAACTCCGTCATAAGCTCTGCCGCCCTGTATGTGACATCCTCCTTGGTGAATCTGCCGGATATGTTGCTCACGGTGCAGCAAAGACTCTGCACATTTGCTTTTTTTATCACATCCAAGCCGTACAGGGTGCCGTACAGCTCCTCAAGATGAGTGTTTATCGCCTTTATGCTGTTGTATTTTGCCGTGCCGCGCGCAAGCAGCTTTGCCAGAAGCGCGTTTTTGGTCACCTCGCCGCGGTTAAGTCTGCGGTGAAGATACATCGCCATTGACACGGTTTTGTATTTTTCGTCGTGTATATAGTACAGATTGATATATTCCGCTATGTTAAATTTCTTTACACCTTGCATTAAATAAATCCCCTCCGTTTCGGCAAGCTGCATTGAATGACGCATTGCCAACATTATTGTATCATATATGAATATATTTTATCACATTTTTTCTCGGAGTTCAAACATTTTAGCAACAAAATTTCCTCAAATATGCGCTCCTGTTTTTATTCATATTTCACGGACGACATTTCCCACAAAAAAAATTACTTTTTGTTGTCTATTCTACACGAATTTGCCCCGTAGTGCAAAATAGCCTATTGACATATTTGCACAAACCCAATATAATGTACTTACAGACATTACCTTGCTTATGCAGAAGGAGAAATCACTATGGAAATCACTAATATCAAAATCAAGAAATTTGCTACCGACAGCAAAATGAAAGCCATTGCTTCAATCACCTTTGACGATTGCTTTGCAATCCATGATGTAAAGGTTATTGAAAACAACGACAAAATTTTCGTGGCTATGCCGAACAAACGCCTTAAGGACGGCACATTCAAGGATGTTGCCCACCCGATTAACTTTGAAACAAGGCAGTACATAGAGTCAAGGGTTATAGACGCGTATAACGAAGCCCCCGTAGAAGAGGACGAATAAAAAACCGAAACTGAGACGCCGATTGCGCGTCTCTTTTTTTATATTTTTTGCAAAAAAGGATTGAAATAATTTCATTTTTGTTTTATAATAATATGTGATTGTTTATCGGTCATCGAACCGAATATTTACGTTAGAGAGGTACATATCAATGAGATTATCAAAATACTTGCTTCCGACCCTCAGAGAGGTTCCTGCGGAGGCGGAAATACTCAGTCATCAGCTTATGCTCAGAGCAGGTCTGATGAGAAAGCTGGCTTCGGGAGTATATTCCTATCTTCCGCTCGGATTCAAGGCGCTTAAGAACATAGAAAAAATCGTCCGCGACGGCATGGACAGGCATGACGCGCAGGAGCTTATCATGTCTGCCCTGCTGCCGAAGGAGTTTTACGAGCCGTCGGGCAGGTGGAGCGTTTTCGGCCCCGAGATGTTCAAGCTTAAGGACAGAAACGACAGAGACTTTTGCCTCGGCCCGACCCATGAGGAGATTTTCACCGACACCGTTAAGGCATTCGTTAAATCCTACAAGCAGCTGCCGCTCACTCTGTATCAGATTCAAACCAAGTACAGAGACGAGCGCCGCCCCAGATTCGGAGTTATCCGCAGCAGAGAATTTATAATGAAAGACGCTTACAGCTTCGACCGTGATGAGGCAGGGCTCGACGTGTCGTACAAAAATATGTACGACGCATACAGAGAGATTTTTGACAAAATGGAGCTTGATTACCTGGTTGTCGATGCGGATTCGGGAGCTATGGGCGGCTCGGGGTCGCAGGAATTCATGGTTAAATCCGAGGTTGGCGAGGACACCATCGCGCATTGCGGCTGCGGCTACTGCGCAAATATAGAAAAAGCAGAGTGCGTTCCGTCCGAGCCCATGTCCGATGAGTCGGAGAAAGAGCTTAAGAAGATACACACACCCAACTCAAAGACCATTGAAGAACTGACGGAATTTCTCAACTCATCGCCCAAGAAATTTGCAAAAACCATACTCTACAAGGCGGACGACGGTTTTGTGGCGGTTATGGTGCGCGGCGACAGGGAGATTAACGAGACAAAGCTTGCAAATCACCTCGGTTGCATAGACTTAGAGCTTGCCGAAGCCGCAGATGTGGTGCGCATAACAAACGCAAGGGTCGGCTTTGCCGGACCTATCGGACTCGGCATCAAGGTGATTGCCGACAAAGAGGTAGCCAACATGAAGAACTTCATTGTGGGCGCAAACGAGACGGATATGCACTATGAAAATGTAAACATAGGCAGAGATTTCAACCCCGATTTTGTGGGTGATTTCCGCAACATAGTCGAGGGCGACAAGTGCCCGAGATGCGGCGGAGTTATCGACACCTGCCAAGGCATAGAGGTGGGACACATATTCAAGCTCGGCACAAAATACACCGACGCGATGAACTGCAAAATTCTTGACGAAAACGGCAAGGAGGTTACCCTTGTAATGGGCAGCTACGGCATAGGCGTCACCAGATGTATGGCGGCTATCATTGAGCAGAACTGCGACGAATCCGGCATAGTGTGGCCCATGAGCGTTGCGCCGTATCAGGCAATTGTCATCCCCGTAAACGCCAAGGACGAAACACAGGTTGAGCTTGCGGAGAAGATTTATGACGAGCTGCGCGCGGCAGGCATCGACACCATGCTTGACGACAGAAACGAGCGCGCCGGAGTCAAATTCAAAGACGCAGACCTTATCGGCATACCACTGAGAATAAATGTCGGCAAAAAGGCTGCCGACGGCATTGTGGAATACAAGATAAGAAAGAGCGGCGAGATGACGGAAATCAGCGTTGACGAGGCAATCGCCAATGTAATAGAGGAAGTTAAGAAAGCGAAATGATTACAGCATCAATTATACTCATCCTTCTGGTTGCGGCAGACCAAATCATCAAATATCTGACGATTGTAATGCTCAATCCCGTATCGACCAAAGTTCTGTTAAAAGGCGTGCTGAGCCTGACATATGTGGAAAACCGCGGCGCGGCATTCGGCATGATGCAAAACTCGCGCTGGGTGTTCATTCTGCTGACCGTTGCCATAATTGCCGTGATAATTGCCTATCGCATAAAAAGCGGCGAAAACAGCAGGCTGTTCGTCTCGGCGGCGGTGTTGCTGATATCCGGCGGCATAGGCAACCTTATCGACAGGATTTTTCGCGGATATGTGGTGGACATGATTCAGGTGACGTTTATCGACTACCCCGTGTTCAATTTTGCAGACTGCTGCGTGGTAATCGGCGCCGTGCTCATGTGTCTGTATGTACTCCGCAAGGACGGCTCCGACTCAAAGGAGAAAAATTCATGATAATCATCTGCGACAAACCCAATGAAAGAATAGATAAATATGTAACCGCAGACGGGCTCACACGCTCACAGATTCAAAAACTCATAGAAAACGGTGACATAACCGTAAACGGCAAATGCGTAAAAACCAATTACAAGCTGAAGCTGAATGACGAGATTTCCGTCACCGTGCCCGAGCCGAAGGAGGCAAACATAAAGGCGGAAAACATTCCGCTCGACATAGTGTACGAGGACGGCGACCTGCTTGTGGTGAACAAGCCGCAGGGCATGGTGGTACACCCTGCGCCTGGCAACTATGAGGGCACACTGGTAAATGCGCTGATGTATCACTGCAAGGATTCGCTCAGCGGCATAAACGGTGTGCTGCGCCCCGGCATAGTACACCGGATAGACAAGGACACATCCGGTCTGCTGCTTGTGGCAAAAACCAACGAGGCACACCTCTCGCTCGCGCAGCAGCTAAAGGATAAGACAACCAAACGCGAATATGTGTGCATAGTAAACGGCTTGCTCAAGTCAAGGAGCGGCACGATTGACGCACCCATTGGCAGACACCCCACATCACGGCTGAAAATGACCGTGACAGCCTCAAATTCAAAAAACGCTGTTACTCATTTCAGAGTAATAGAATACCTGAACAACGCGACCTATGTGTCGTGTAGGCTGGAAACCGGCAGAACTCACCAGATAAGAGTGCATATGCAGTACATAGGTCACAGCATACTGGGCGACCCCGTGTACGCGGCAAAAAATCCGTATCATCTTCAGGGGCAGGCGCTGCACGCACGGCTTATAGGCTTCACCCACCCGACAAGCGGTGAGTACATGGAGTTTTGCGCCGAGCCGCCGCAGTATTTTTTTGAGCTTCTCGACAAGCTCCGTGTTCAGTAAACGGCAACGGTATACACCGACAGCGCAAGCTCGGCGGCAGACAGTGCAAAAACGCACACTGCCCCGAGCTTATTTTTGTTTTTCATCTCCCACACGGCGTATGACACCGTGTACACAAATATCCACACGCACACCGCTGCAAACAGTATTTTATATATCATATATCCCCCTCCGATGCCTCTGCTTCAATTTCATATTTCATGCTGCGCAAAAAATATCCTCCGCCGTTTTCGCTGACATATTTGCGGTAGCCGTCCTCCGTCATAAACTCCCTTGCCGCCTTTCTTCTGAGCGACAGCAAATCGAATCCGCTGTTTTTCAGCTCCAGTGCGGTTTTTAGATTCTCTGTCAATATCTGCTCCAACTCGTTTTCAGCCGATTTCATGTTTGTGCCCCTGCCGAAATTATATACCACATCGAGGCGTATGTGCGCCGTGTTGTTCTTTTTGTCAAACCGGATTCTCCTGTTCTCCGTCCTGACCGCCGCCCTGCCGCCGCTCAGCGTGAAGTAAACCGGCTTTGAGCCGTCCTTCGCCAAGCCTATCGCATCGGCAACCGCGCTGTCCGTAACAACAGCGGCGTCCGTGCCCACGCACACCGCGCCCTGCTGTACAATGCTCCCCTCGCCGCTCACGGTAAACATCGGCAAAAGCGCGCAGTCGTCAAGATTGAGCGCATAATACAGCTCTATCATCTCACACCGCGTAACAGCTGCAAATTTGTCATCGGGAATATCGGTCAGCAGACGATACATACTTGAATCTGACGGCACTGTTATTCCGTCAAAAAACTCCTGCGCACCGCAGCTTATAAAGGCAGCCATAGCCTTAGGGTGCGATTCTCCGCCGCCCACCACCGAGCCGGCGCATTTTTTTATGGTATTCTGCGAGGTGCCGTCCTCAAAGAGAACCGCGGTCAGATGCGCCAGACTTGCCTGTTTTCCGGTGCACTCGGACAGCATATTCATGCCGTCATATATGTTGTCTGTCTCAAATCTGTACACCTCGTAGTCATAGGTCTTTTCCTGTGCGGACACGGAAGCGGTGCAAAATGTCACCGCCGAATCTGACACCGCTATTGCCGCCACGCTCTTAATCTTTTCTATATCCGTCATGTCGGCACAGCCGCAAAGCAATGTGCAAACCGCCGCACAAAGCAGAAATTTAATTTTTTTCATACTCTCTCCTCCCCGAAAAAACAGCAGCGCAAATCGGCAGAGCTATCGACACCGCGCCTGAGAAAACAGTGCTTGCCGCAAAAAAATCGTCCACCCTTCCGAGCCTGTCGGCAATCAGCGCAGCGGCAAAAGCAACAGCAAACATAACCCAAACGGCAGCGTTTCGGTACGAAAGCGAAAAACTCTCTGTCAAAATATCCGCCGTCATGTTTGACAGCGCGCATATGTTAAGATAGGACAAAAACAGCCATATTATCAGCACCAGAGCCTCGCAACGCTCAAAGATGAAGTCAAAATTTATAACGGAGGCTGTCACAAGCAGCGGATTTTCAAAAAGCGTGAGAGCCTCGCGCGGAACCGTCAGATTGTACACAAGGCAGATTGCTGTCATTGCCGCGCCGCAGACGGCGACAATCCTTGCGCACTCGCCCGATACGCTCCCCTTGCCGCCCATGGCAGATATCGCCGGCAGATAAACCGTCGGCGAAAACACCGCCGGAAAAATAATCAAATCCTTTGCGGATATGCTGCCGAAAATCGGGTACAAATTATCAGTCTTGTATTCCCCAAAGCTTAACAGCAAAATGACCGCCGCAGAGAAAAAAATTATGTGGCCTCCTATATACGCATACCTCGACGACGCCCTGAATCCGAAATATGTCCCCACAAACGCCGGCAGAGCCGTGAGCGCAAGAATATACGGAAACGGTGACTTTTTCATGAAAACATCGCCGATAAGCCGTGCGGTATATGCACTCGCAGCAGACGCTGCCGCAAGCGCGTTCAGGGCAAGCACAGCGCCGAGCACTGCGCTAAGCGGCATACTGCGCAAGCGCTTTCCCTCCGGCACAAGCGCAAGCAGCAGCGGATAGACAACAAGCGCCGCCAGAGTACACAGCGCAGAGAGAATGTATCCTCCCGAGCCGCCGCTTGACGATATTATGCGCACTCCGAAAAACACGGCGTTGTATACCGTCATTATTATTACAGACCATCTGTAACCCTTGATATCCGTCATGCCCTCACCTCCACTTTCTGCTTATATGAGCCTTGTCGCTGTCGTCCTTCGGCTTCAGGTAGCTTGGGCGTTCATCCTGCTTCCACAGCGGTTTGCGGATTATGGAGGAGTTGCCCTTGTAGCTGATATGCGGCGCAAGCGGCGCGGCAAACGGCACTCCGAATGATTTTGTGCCGTTATACATCACCGTTATGGCGAAAAACAGAGCGAACAGCCCCGGGAATCCGCCTATCGCCGCACCGAAGATGTATATAAACCGAGTGAAGCGGAATGAAAACGACAGAGAATAAGACGGTATGGCAAATGAAGCTATACCCGTTATCGCCACCACGATTATCATAATCGGGCTGCCGATGTGCGCATCGACCGCCGCCGTGCCGAGGATGAGTCCGCCCACTATGCCGAGAGTGGAGCCGATGTGCCCGGGCACTCTGACCCCTGCCTCACGTATCAGCTCAAACGACAGCTCCATAATCAGCAATTCCGTGATTATGGAAAACGGCACCGACAGCCTTGACGCCTGTATCGACAGGAAAAGCCCGTTTAATATCAGCTCCTGATGATACTCCGTCACCGCGACATACACCGCAGGAGTCAGCAGCGAGATGATGACCGCCATCATGCGCACAATGCGAATCAGCAGCGAATAAGGATAGCGGAGATAATCATCCTCTACCGACGACGCAAGATCAAAGATTGTAGCCGGCATAACGAGCACATGAGAGCTACCGTTAAGCACGACTGCCACTCTGCCCTCAACAAGACATCGGCAAACTCTGTCCGGCCGCTCTGTGGTTATTATCTGCGGAATCGGCAGAAAGGACGCCTCCTCGATGTATTGCTCCACATCGAGCACGGACAGAATATACTCCGCGTCTATCTCGCTCACCCTGCGTTTCACCTCTGCCACAAGGCTGTCGTTTGCCACATTGCCGAGATATGCTATGGCGCCCGGGGTCTTGCTTGTGCCCCCGAGGAACACATTCTCCATTATAAGGTGCGGATTGTTGAGAGTTTTTCTTATGAGCGCGGTGTTGCAGCGCAGCACCTCATTAAAGCCCTCGTGCGGCCCCTGGATGACCTGCTCCGAACTCGGGGCGTCCACTCCGCGGTGCTCCCATGACTTTACATCAAAAATTATGCCGCTGTCGAAGCCGTCAAAAAACATGACTGCGTTGCCTATGTTCACCTTGCACGCCATGTCGTGTATATCAGTCGATTTTTTTGCCTGGCAGTGCGGAACAAGGTGATTGAGAATATAGTCAATGTCGGGTTCGCCGTCAATGTGCTGCTCATGCAGGCGCACGAGGGGTTTTACTATGCCCTCATTTATCATCTCGCTGTCCGAAAGCCCGTCCACCGACACCATAAACGCCCTCACAAGCTTGTTCCCGGCATAAAATGTCGTGTCGCGCAGTATGATGTCGCCGTTTTTCTCGGTGCAGAACAGTTTCTTTATATATTCGCGGTTTTCCTCAAGACTTGTACTCACCTCGGTGAGCGTCAGCTCCGGCTCTTCACTTCCGGCTGCGGCGCTTATATCAAAATTAAATTTCTTTTCACTTTTTTTGAACAAAAGCGGTATTTTCACAAAAAATCACCCCGACATTAGTATTGTAAGATTTTTACGCATTATTCATGAATACTTGATTTTTGTAACGGGAATAATAGTCGTGACGAATTTTTTGCTTCTTGGGGGGAAGATAATCATGGAAAAAATAGAAACAATAAAAAATGTGCTCCGCGCGCACATAGGACAGCGCGTTATGCTTGCCGCAGTGAAGGGCAGGCGCAGATTTGTCATTAAGGATTGCACAATCGAAAACGTGTATCCGGGAATATTTGTGGTGCGAACCAAGGACGAAGCAACGGGATATGACAAAAGGATATCCTTCAGTTACTCCGATATTCTGACAAAAACAATAGTTATGAAACGGCTTGATGAAAAAAGCGCATAGGAAATGTGCGTACGAAACACAAATGCACATTTCCTATGCAAAAATAATACCTGCGCGGCAGGCTCGGTGGTATATGGATTTAGCCGCCCCGAGCCCTTCTTAAAATTTCGAAAATTATTTTATTGCCGCAAAAGCGTCATCCAGAGCCTCTATCAGGTCATCAATATTCTCGATACCGATAGACAGTCTTATGGTGTTCGGCTTTATGCCCTGCTCTGCAAGCTCATCGTCGTTAAGCTGAGAATGAGTTGTCGATGCCGGGTGAATGACAAGCGACTTAACATCGGCAACATTTGCAAGCAGCGAGAAGATTCGCAGGTTGTCAATAAATTTCTGCGCCGTCTTGTCGTCGCCTTTTACCTCAAAGGTGAATATCGAACCTCCGCCATTGGGAAAATATTTCTTATAGAGCTTGTGGCTCGGCTCTGTCTCCAGTGACGGATGATGCACCGCCTCAACCTGCGGATGGTTGTTGAGATATTCAACAATCTTCAGCGCATTTGACACATGGCGCTCAACTCTGAGCGAGAGTGTCTCCAAGCCCTGCAGGAACATAAACGCATGGAAAGGAGAAATGGTGGAACCTGTGTCTCTTAAAAGAATTGCTCTGATGTAGGTTGCAAACGCGGTATTGCCGGCTGCCTCGGCAAAGCTTATGCCGTGGTAAGACGGGTTCGGCTCGGATATCCACGGATACTTGCCCGAAGCCTTCCAGTCAAAGGTGCCGCCGTCCACAATCACTCCGCCGATTGCCGCGCCGTGACCGCCGATGAATTTTGTCGCGCTATGCACGACGATGTCTGCGCCGTATTCAATGGGGCGCACAAGGTAAGGTGTGGCAAATGTGGAATCCACCACAAGCGGAATGCCGTGTTTGTGAGCAATTTTTGCAATTTCCTCTATGTCTATGATGTTTGAATTCGGGTTGCCCAATGTCTCGATGTAGAGTGCCTTGGTGTTAGGCTGAATCGCAGCCTCAAATGAGCCCTCCACATCCGGGTCTACAAATGTTGCGCTTATGCCCGATGTAAGCGGCAGCGTGTGCGCAAGCAGATTATATGTGCCGCCGTATATGGTCTTGGAAGCAACAATGTGCTCGCCCGATTTTGCCAGCGCCTGAACGGTGTAATTGATTGCGGCCGCGCCGGACGCTACGCCGAGGGCTGCCGTGCCGCCCTCAAGTGCGGCAATTCTCTCTTCAAAAACACCCTGCGTCGGGTTGGTCAGTCTGCCGTATATATTGCCGGCGTCGCGCAGCCCGAATCTGTCTGCCGCGTGCTGAGAGTTATGAAAAACAAAAGATGTTGACGCATAAATCGGAACCGCCCTTGCGTCTGTCGCCGGGTCGGGGTTCTCCTGACCTGCCTGTACCTGAAGTGTCTCAAATCTGTATTTTTTCTCTGCCATTGTTATCTCCTCCTGTTATTTTTCGTTTTCTGATTTTCCTTATCCGACATTGCCTATCAATTTGATATGTTTATTGTATCACTGTTTTGCCGATAAGTCCAATACATAATTATTATATCAAGTTATAGTTTTTTTCTATAACCGTTTAAAATTTCAAAAACAATCGTAATTGCGCTTTTTTTGACATATACATAGTAATCAGAGGTGAAACAAATGGACGCATTGGCACTGACAGAGCTTATCACGGTCACGGCGACATACATTGCCGACAACACCACCCAGGACGAGGCTGCTCTGCTGTCGGCAGTGTTCACTCAGCTCGGCGACACTCTCGCCACAATAGCGGCTGTCAATGCTCTCAACGCGAATATATATGATGAAATTATTGAATAAAAATAGAATTTTACCTAAGAATAATAAAAAAACATATGCGGAGATTTTTATGAATTACATTGAAATTTTTTTAATAGGCGGCGCCGCTTACAATCTGATAGAATACCTCTGGCGCGGCTACTCGCACTGGACAATGACGATTGACGGCGGCATATGCCTTGTGGGAATATATCTGATATGCACCCTGAGCGAGATGAATTTTGTATACAAAGTGCTCAGCTGCTCGGCGCTGATTACGGGCGTTGAGCTTGTGTCGGGGCTTATCATAAACAAGGCGCTGCATCTTGACATATGGGACTATTCTGCCCTGCCGATGAATTTTCTGGGGCAGATATGCGTACCGTACACATTGCTGTGGACGGCACTGTGCATTCCGCTTGTGGCGGTTATCGATATTATTTCGGAATTTGGGTGAAAAAACGTGAAATATGGTTGATTGCACGGGGTCGCCCCTGCAAGAAATCTTTTCCCACCATTGTCACATCGCTTTGAAGCATTCAATTTCTTTGACATATCAATTAATATTTTCGCCCCTTTTGCCCAAAATATTAATTCAAAAAAATGCACTGCAAAACATCATCCGTTTTGCCGTGCATTATTTAAATTAAATTTCCGTCTTTCAGTTCCACTTGATAACCGCTTCTTTTTTTACCTCGGTTATGATATCGCTGAGCAGCTGAACCCTCTTATCATTATCCAGCTTGGAGAAATCCTCGGAACCGTATATCTGCGACTTGAGGTGCTCAATCTCGCGGATATGCTTGAACATATCGTTGGTATAGCCCTGCTCCTCCGTCTTTTTCTTAAACTCCTCCTCGCCGCCGTTCTGCATATATATAAACTGCAGCATATTGTCATAATTCTTCACATAGCTGTAATCTATATGATATCCGAGCGCGTCGGCAATCTGAGAGATGAACACATTGTTCTCTATCTCGTTTTTGATTGCTGCGTCCTTTTCCTCGTCGCTCGCGTAGGTGTTGATCGCGGTCATGTGCTTTTCGTATGCGGCATACATACCGTCGGTTACGGAGTAGCCGTTCACAGTGCCTATCACCTCGCCGCCGAATTTAAACGAGCAATCCGTCACTATGCGCGCAGTGTTGGTCTCCTTGTCGTACTCAACGCCTTTATTGAGCGCCTCGGAAACTGCGCGGAGCGGCACATATGTAGTGTCGTTGTACACAAAGTTGTCGCCCTTGAAGCTGACTCCGTCGATAGTCACTTTGAGCGTGTTGCGCACTACGCTTATGTTCTCGTAAATATCATCAGCAAATGCCGGCACCGCGACAGCCACAGCACCGATAACCACACCTGCGACAAAGGTTTTTATGCTTTTGTTCATGATAAATTCTCCTTATTTTTGATTAAGTGTGCCGAGGCTTGCCTCTTTGAGATATTCATTGATAAAGCCGTCTATGTCGCCGTCCATAACCGCATTGATGTTACCCATCTCATAATTGGTTCTGTGGTCTTTAACAAGGTTGTAGGGATGAAAAACATATGACCTTATCTGACTGCCCCAGCCTATTTCCTTTTGCTCACCCTTGATGTCGGCTATTTTTTCCTTATTCTCGCGCTCCTTTATCTCCATCAGCTTGGAATAGAGCATCTTCATCGCCATGTCCTTGTTCTGATGCTGAGAGCGCTCATTTTGACAGGACACCACAATGCCTGTCGGTATATGGGTAATTCTGATAGCCGACGATGTCTTGTTGATGTGCTGACCGCCGGCGCCGCTTGAGCGGAATGTGTCTATTCTCAGGTCGTCCGGATTGATGTCAATCTCTATGTCCTCGTTAAACTCCGGCATGACATCCGCCGATGCAAACGATGTGTGCCGCCTGCCTGACGCGTCAAACGGAGATATGCGCACAAGCCTGTGTACTCCCTTTTCCGCCTTGAGATATCCGTAAGCATTCTCGCCCGATATCAATATGGTGACGCTCTTTATGCCGGCGTCATCGCCCGGGAGCATATCGAGGGTCTGCACGCCAAAATTGTGTCTCTCTGCCCAGCGCGTGTACATACGCAGCAGCATCTCCGCCCAATCCTGAGCCTCGGTGCCGCCTGCACCGGCGTGCAGCGACAATATGGCGTTGTTCGCGTCGTACTCACCTGAGAGCAGTGTGTCGAGAGTCATGGTCTCCAGGGTGGATTTAATCTCCGCCACCGCCGACTTGACATCGTCGAGCATGGTGGCGTCATCCTCCTCATTGGCCATGTCTATGAGCACAAGCGTGTCCTCATAGAGCGACTCCAGTCTTGTGAACTTATCTACCTTATCCTTGAGATTCTTTGATTTTTGCAGAACCTTTTGACTGTTTGCCAGGTCGTCATAAAATCCCGGCTGCGCCGCCTGTTCGTCCAGGTCGGCTATCTTTGCATTGAGTCCGTCAATGTCAAAGTGAATCCCTCAAATCTTTAATACCGTCTTGCATATTCTGCAGTTCAATTTTGTACTCATCATACTCTAACAATATTATTCACCTCTTTTATTGCCGCGTGTTTCGCAAAAAATCATCTGCCGCAGCATTTTTTATATTTCTTGCCCGAGCCGCAGGGGCACGGGTCGTTTCTGCCGATTTTCTCACCTTTTTTCACAGGCTTTTTCTCGGTTCCTTCCTCGTCGCCGTGCGATTCCGCAGTCGGCTGAGCCACCTGTTCGCGGTGCATATCGGTTCTCACCCTTATGTTGAATATCAGCTTGACGACATCCTCGTTAATTGCGGCAAGCATCGCTTCATACATGGCGAAGCCTTCCTCTTTGTACTCGATAATCGGGTCGCGCTGACCGTAAGCGCGCAAGCCTATGCCCTGTCTGAGCTGATCCATATCGTCTATGTGATCCATCCACTTTTGGTCAACCACACGCAACAATATGATTCTCTCCAGCTCTCGCATCATCTCGCTGCCTATCTCCTCCTCACGCTCTGCATAGCGGCGTTTGGCAATCTCGTGATAGTCAAGCTTGATTCTGTCTCTGGTGAGGTAATCAAACATATCTCTTGTATACTCAACCTCGCCCTGAGGCACAAAAGCGTGTTCCATTGTCTCGACAAGGGTATTTAATCTCCAGTCGTCCACAAGCTCGCCCTGAGTGTAGAAATCCACGGTGTCGTCAATGAATTTTTCTATCATATTGACAATGCTCGGGTGGATGTTCTCACCGTCGAGCACCTTGCGGCGCTGCTCGTAGATGACATTACGCTGAACATTCATCACATCGTCATACTGGAGCACGTGCTTTCTTATCTGGAAGTTGCGCCCCTCTACGCGTTTCTGCGCGTTTTCTATGGCGTTTGACAGGATGTTCGCCTCTATTGCCTCGTCCTCGCCGAGTCCAAGCTTCTCTACCATTGCGGAGAGCCTCTCCGAGCCGAAAAGGCGCATGAGGTCATCCTCGAGCGAGATGTAGAATCTCGATTCGCCGACATCTCCCTGACGTCCGGAACGGCCGCGCAGCTGATTGTCTATTCGTCTGGATTCGTGGCGCTCCGTGCCGATTATGAACAGACCGCCCGCCGCCTTGACTTCCTCTCTCTCGCCGGCAATCTCCGACTTAAACTTATCTTTCAGCTCGTTATACTTAGACCTGCCCTCGAGAATCTGTTCGTCGTCCGTCTCGGCAAATCCTGTACACTCGCTGATGATTTCGTCCTCATAACCGAGCTTTTTCATCTCCTGTCGCGCAAGGTAGTCCGCATTACCGCCGAGCATGATGTCTGTGCCTCGGCCCGCCATGTTGGTGGCTATGGTTACGGCGCCTTTTTTACCTGCCTGGGCAATGATTTCAGCCTCTTTCTCGTGATACTTGGCGTTGAGCACCTCATGCTTGATGCCGCGGCGCTTGAGCATTCCGCTGATAAGCTCGGATTTATCTATGGTGACCGTGCCCACAAGCACCGGCTGACCCTTTGCGTGGCACGCCTCTATCTGCGCAACAACCGCGCGCAGCTTGCCTGCCTCCGTCTTGTATACGGCGTCGGGGTTGTCTATTCTTATCATAGGCTCGTTTGTGGGTATGGCAACGCAGTCAAGCTTATATATCTCCTGAAACTCCTCCTGTTCGGTAAGCGCGGTACCGGTCATACCGGAGAGCTTATCATACAGCCTGAAGAAGTTCTGGAATGTGATTGTGGCAAGAGTCTTGCTCTCGCGCGCAACCTCCACACCCTCCTTTGCCTCTATTGCCTGGTGCAGACCCTCGTTGTAGCGGCGGCCGACCATGAGACGACCCGTAAATTCATCTACTATGATAACCTCGCCGTCTTTTACGACATAGTCCTTGTCGCGTTTCATGATGCCGTAAGCCTTGATTGCCTGGTTGATGTGGTGGGCAATCGTCATGTTCTCGGGGTCATACAGGTTCTCCAGATGAAAAGCCTCCTCGGCTTTCTTTATGCCGGCGGCGGTCAATGTGGCGGTGTGCGCCTTTTCGTCAACAACATAGTCCGCCTCGCCGTCGTCGGAGAATTCCTTTGTGTCCTCCTCCACGACGACTTTCTTTTTGAGGCCTCTTGCAAATCTGTCGGCAAGAGTGTAAAGCTCGGTGGACGCGTCGCCCATGCCGGATATGATAAGCGGAGTTCGCGCCTCGTCTATGAGTATGGAGTCAACCTCATCGACAATGGCAAAATTATGACCGCGCTGAACCATGTTTTCCTTATATATAACCATGTTGTCACGCAGGTAGTCAAATCCGAGCTCATTGTTTGTGGCATAGGTTATGTCCGCATTATACGCGGCTTTCTTCTCCTCGGGAGTCTGCCCGTGAGTGATAAGACCGACGGTGAGACCGAGGAAACGGTGAATCTTGCCCATCTGCTCGCTGTCTCGCTTTGCAAGATATTCATTGACCGTTACCACATGGACGCCCTTGCCGCTGAGGGCATTGAGATAGCACGGCAGCGTTGCGACAAGCGTTTTTCCTTCGCCTGTTTTCATCTCGGCTATTCTGCCCTGATGCAGAATTATGCCGCCGATGAGCTGCACATCAAAATGGCGCATCTCAAGCACTCGCTTCGACGCCTCGCGCACAACGGCAAATGCCTCGGGCAGCAAGTCGTCGAGAGTCTCGCCCTTTGCAAGTCTTGATTTAAATTCATCTGTTTTCGCGCGCAGTTGCGCATCGCTCAGCGCCTCAATCTCCGGCTCGAGCGCATTTATTTTCTTAACCAATGGCATTACCCGTTTAATCTCTCTCGACGAGTAAGTGCCGAAAATTTTCTCTATAAAACTCATATTCTCATCCTTTCAAATGCCGCTATGTAGTTTTTGACGGTCGTTATATCGTAATCAGGAAAAATTGTCCACAGCGACCCACTGTAACTATTATAACAAATTAAAAACAAATTAACAATAGTTTTATAAAAATTTCTTGGTTTGTTCACAGTTAATTTTCGGCAAAGAAAAATCCTTTTCTGTCGAAAATGCAAAAAAGCTCGAAAAAACGCAAGAATCGTGAAAAAACCCGATTCCGCGTGGGCGAAACCGGGCGTTTGCGTTTATTATTAGTATAATTCGGTAAGTATTCTCTTGACATCCTCAACGGTGGGCACAATCGGGTTTGTTGCCGTGCAGGCATCCGCAAGGGCATTCTTTGCCATTTTGTCAATCTCCGAGAAATACTTGTATTTATCCACGCCGCATTTGGAGATGCTCTCGGGAATCTTCATCTCGGAAATCATGAAATTGAGCCAATTGATAAGTGCTCTGACCGAATACACGCTGTAAGGCGCGCTCAGACCGAGGGTGTTTGCAATGCGCGCATATCTGTTAATGCACGGGTTGCACTCATCATGCTTTTTGGTTATGCCGGTAACTCCGCTGTTGAACTCCACTATCTTCGGCAGCAGCATGGCGTTTGCCTGCCCGTGCGGAATGTGGAAATGCGCGCCTATGGCATGGGCAATGCCGTGGTTCACGCCGAGCGAAGCGCTGTTGAACGCAATACCGGCAAGACATGAAGCACTGTGCATTTTTTCCCTTGCGACGGTGTCGTTGTTGTCCGCATAGGAGCGGAGGAGATATTCGCCGCAAAGTTCAATCGCCTTTTCTGCCATTGCGTCGGAAAAATCGTTGTGATTTGTACTTACAAAAGCCTCAATTGCATGAGTGAGCACATCCATGCCCGTGTTGGCGGTGATGTTTGCCGGAACGCTCTTTACAAGCTCTGCGTCAAGAATGGTTTCGACAGGCAGCATATCGTCATTAATGAGCGGATATTTGCAGTTTGCCTCGGGGTCGCTGATAACAGCAAAAGATGTAACCTCGGAGCCTGTTCCGCTTGTTGTCGGAATGGCAACCATGGGCACCGTCCTGGCTTTGGCAATCTGCGAGTACACCTTGTTGATGGCCTTGGCGGAATCTATGGCAGAGCCGCCGCCGACCGCAACGAGTGCGTCGGGGTGATACTGCGACATAGCGCCGACGCCGAGAGATATTTTTGATATCGGCGGATCGGGCACAACATCTGTGAAAAGCTCGTACTTTATGGCACCGGCATCCAGCCTGTCCGTGACGAGCTTTATCATGCCGCTCTTAGCCATGAACGGGTCGGTGATGACGAGAACCTTTTTATAGGGTATCTGCTCAAGCCTCTTGAGCGCGTCCGAGCCGAAATTTATTCTGGTTTTAATTGTGAAGTTTTCCATAATCGATGCTTCCTTTATATGCAAAATGTATAGATATTGTTCTCATTGTCAACTGCAATAATTATATAACATTTTCAAAGAAAATGCAACATAAAAATACAAAAAGCCAAACATTTGTATGCAGAATATTGACAATCAGCCGGAAATTATTCTTACAGCTTTGCGATTATCTTTTTGAATTCCTCATACTTCTCATCCCACAGCTGAGTATTATTCGGCTGATAGGTCTTGATGTCGAATGAATTTTTGATAATCTCACGCGCCTGCCTGATACCAGAAATCTCGCCCATGGCAACAAGCTGCACCGCCACATTGCCGATAGCCGTCGCCTCAACGGGGCCTGCCTGAACAGGTATGCCGCAAGCGTCCGCCGTCATCTGACACAGGATTGCCGCATTTGCTCCGCCGCCGACTATGTGGATGCAATTATACTCCTTGCCGGTAATTTTTTTGAGGTTATTAAGCGAATGCTTATACTTGAGCGCAAGGCTCTCGTAAATGCAGCGCGACACCTCGCCTATGGTCTGCGGAGCAGTCTGACCCGTAGCCTCGCAATATTTGCGGATGCGCTTGGGCAAATCACCCGGCTTGCCGAATTCGGCATAATCGGGGTCTACAAAGCACTTGAAAGGCTCGCTCTCGCCTGCCTCTGCGGCAAGCTCGGCAAAGCTGCGCTCCGTGCCCTGCTTTATCCAAGTGCGCCTTGACTCCTGTATGAGCCACAGACCCATGATGTTAGTCAAAAATCTTATTCTGCCGTCATAGCCGCCCTCATTGGTGTATGATGAAGCAAGCCCCTCCTCACAGATGAGCGGCTCGCTCAGCTCCGTGCCGAACAGCGACCATGTGCCGCAGCTGATGTATACAAAATCATCCTCTGTTGTGGGCACACTGACAACCGCCGAAGCAGTGTCATGAGAGCCGACCGCTACAACCTCCGCCGCGTCTGTCGAGAGCTCCTCGCAGATGTCGGGAGTGAGCTTGCCGAGGACAGTGCCCGGCATAACTATGTCGCAGAGCAAATCTGTCGGGATGTTAAGCTTGGAGAGCATCTCCCTGTCCCAATCGCGCGTGTAGGGATTAATCATCTGAGATGTGGACGCAATGGTGTACTCAATCTTCTTCTCCCCGGTGAGAAAATAGTTGAGCAAATCGGGTATGAAAAGAATCTTGTCCGCAAGGGAAAGAGTTTTTTTCTTATACTTAGCCATGTAGTACATCTGGAACAGGGTGTTGAAATTGATTATCTGAATACCTGTGCGGTCATAGACTTCCTGCTTGGATATCTCCTTAAACAGCTCCTCCGGTATGCCGTCGGTGCGTGTGTCGCGGTAATGTACGGGGTTTGTCACCAGGTCGCCGCTTTCGTCTATCATGCCGAAATCCACGCCCCATGTGTCTATACCTATGCAGTCAAAGCCGCCGGCAAGGCGCACCTTTACTATGCCCTGCTTTATCTGATTGAACAGATATATAATATCCCAGTACAGTGTGCCGCGCATATTTACTCCGTTGTTCTCGAAACGGTGAATCTCCTCCAGGGTGATTTTGCCGCCGTCGAGTGTTGCGAGGATTCCTCTGCCGCTGGATGCGCCGAGGTCAAATGCCAATACCTTTTTCATAATTATCTCCTTTCGCCGTATGTGACGGCTGAATATGCTAACAGGGATGTAAAGCATATTACATCCCTAAATTTAATTTCTAAATTCTTATTACATTCACTTCAGCATCCGCAAGCCGCGCGGTCATTACTTCATCGAGCGGCGAATCGGTGATGAAAGTGTCAATCATGCCAAAATCCGCAAGCTTGACAAATCCTATCCTGCCGACCTTAGTCCTGTCGCAGATGTAATACCTCTTTGTAGAATTCTTTATCATCTTAAGCTTGATGCCGCATTCTTCCTCGTTGCTGTCAAGAACACCCGTGTCCGCCGTAACTCCCTTGCTGGAGAAAAACATCTTGTTGGCAAAATAGTTCTCCTCAATAGACCTTTCCGCAAGGTTGCCGACAAACGACTGATTCTTGCTGACAGCGCCGCCGATTGCAACAAGTTTTATGCCGTCATGACCGGCAAGCTCGTTTATAACCCTCACAGAGTTGGTTATAACCGTGATGTTCTTGATACCCTTTATCTCCTTTGCCATGAAAAATGTTGTGGTGGACGCGTCGAGAAAAATGGTGTCACCCGACACAACGCACTCCGCCGCAGCCTTTGCAAGGCTCTTCTTGGCTTCAACATTTGTGGATTTTCTCTTTTCAAGGCTGAGTTCATATGTGGTTTCATCTATGGGTACGGCTCCGCCGTGCGTGCGCCTGAGGCTCTCCTGCTTTTCAAGTTTCTCCAGGTCGCGCCTTATGGTCTCCTCGGTCACGCCCAGCTCGCTGCTCAGCTTGCTCACGAGCACCGCTCCGTCGCGCGAGAGCATATCCATAATTCTCTTTTGGCGTTCCAGTGCGAACACGAAATCACACTCCTTACTTAATAATACGAACCCTCATGCCGTTTTTGAGTCCTGCCGAATTGGCATCGTCGGTATCTATATGCATCTCCACATTAAAATCGTCTCTTACTCTCACCTGCACCCCGTAGAATCTCGTCGGCTTCTCGGTGTTTTCTATCTCGACATCCACATAATCATTATCCTTTATGCCATGTTTAGCCGCATACTCCGGTGTAAGGTGAATGTGTCTGTTGGCGATGATAACGCCCTCCTTGAGGTATACGGTGCCTTTTGGCCCCACAACAACTACCCTCTCGCTGCCCTTGACATCACCCGACGGACGAACCGGGGGCGAGACTTTGAGCACAAATGTGTCCGTGCGCGATATCTCCACCTGGGTGTGCGCGCGCACAGGGCCGAGCACACGGACATTAGGTATAGCCTTGAGAGACGGGCCAACAAGGGTTACCACCTCGTTGGATGCAAACTCTCTGCCCATGAGCATCTTTTTAACGGTCAGTTCATATCCCTTGCCGAAGAGGGTATCGAGATCCTCTCTTGAGAGATGTATATGCCTTTGAGAAACACCGACCTTAATTTCTCCGTTGCTTTCGTCAATCTGCGGTTTCATCTCGCTCATGACCTGAGCAATTGTCTGTTTAAGCTTTGCCTCATCAATCTTCATAAAACACACCTCAGATTAAATATCAAAAAACTTAAGCACCTCGTCATGCGGATTTGCGATAACCACGTCGCCGTAAACCTTGCCGACAGCCGACGCCGCCTCCTTGCCGGAGAGCACCGCCGCAGTCACCGCGGACACAGAGCCGGTCACAACATAGGTAACAAGGCGTCCGCCAAGACGCTTTTCGGAATGAATCAGGCGCACATTCGCCGTCTTGAGCATGGAGTCAAGCCCGACAACGGACGCTACAAGTCCCTCCACCTCAAGCAGAGCGATAGCCGCCTTGTTTTTTATAACGGGTTCATCTGCCCCGAGGAAACTCTTCGGCAGTTTTTTGTTGAATTTGTCTCTGTTGATATCTATCCTGTACGCAAGTTTCTCCACGCCTTCCCCGGGATTGGGTATTATGTGCGAAACTATGTATCTGTCTACGGATTTTGCAAAGTTCTCCGCAGCCTCCATGCCGGCGCGGACGGCGGACAAGCTGCCCTCCATCTTGACCTGCATTATCAGAGGCACGGGAAATTTGCCAAACGGTCTGTTCCTGTCGAATGCGATTATTTTTACATCCGCCGCCTTTGCCGCAGCGTCCGCCGCAAAGACAGCATTGGAAAAGCCGTATACCTCTATCATACCCAATGCTTTCATCGGATTAACAATTCCTTTCTGTAATGTCTGTTATCACACAATATGGAATCCTTCCGCAAGCACACATCTGCGCTGTCTTGTAAAGGATCTTGCACTGGTGAGTCCCTCGCCGGTAGGGCCGGCAATGGTGAATGTGGTGTGACCCTCGCCGCCTGCGCCTATTCCGGCATAGGACGGAGCATTCTTCACAAATATGGTGGTCTCCACCTCACGCGCAAATTTTGTAAGACGCTCAACATTCTTTGAATGGATGTGCGCCGAATGCCTGCATCCGTGCTCTGCTCTGACCGCCATGTCTATTGCCTCGTCTATATTGTTTACTCTGACAATAGGCAGCACGGGCATCATCATCTCTGTCTGCACAAACGGATGCATCTCCTCCGCCTCGCAGATGATAAGTCTCGGATCTGCGTCTATGCCGATTTCCCTGAGGAAAAGCCGAGCGTCCTTGCCGACCCATTTTTTGTTTATAACATACTTGCCGTCCCTGTTTACCAGGCAGAAACTCATTATGCGGTCTCTCTGCTCCTTGTTAACAAGGTAAGCGCCGTTTGCGGTCATGTGCGATATGAGTTCATCTGCAACGGAATTGAACACAAAGCACTCTTTCTCCGCAATGCACGGCAGATTGTTGTCAAAGCTTGCTCCGGCAACGATATCCCTCGCTGCCTTTTCTATATCCGCGGTGTCGTCAACTATGACGGGCGGATTGCCCGCGCCTGCGCCGATAGCCTTTTTGCCCGATGAAAGCAGTGTTCTCACAACTCCGGGGCCTCCCGTCGCCACAAGCATCTTAACAGCCGGACACTTCATCATCTCGTTTGATGTGTCCATAGTGGGTTTCCTAACCGATACAACCAGATTCTCAGGGCCGCCTGCCTCAAGGATGGCACGGTTAACAAGATCTACCGCATAATTTGCCGTCCTGCAAGCATGGGGATGGGGATTGAACACAACCGCGTTGCCGCCGGCAATCATGCCGATTGAATTGCAGATAACCGTCTCTGACGGATTTGTGGACGGAGTTATGCTGCCGATAACGCCGAAAGGCGCCATTTCTATGAGCGTGAGTCCGCCGTCGCCCGTCTTGACCCTCGGTTCAAGATCCTCTGTGCCCGGGGTCTTGTTTGCGACAAGCTGGTGCTTAATCACCTTGTCGGCAACCCTGCCCATGCCGGTTTCCTCCACGCCGAGCTTTGCCATAACGTCAGCCTCGGCAAGAGTGAGTTTTCTGATGTTCGCTATCATTTCTTCTCTCTGTGCGACGGTATAATTTCTGTATTGTTTGTATGCTTTCTGCACAGCCTCGAGTGCCTCTGTCATGGTGTCGAAAACACCCTTTTGACCGCCGACCGGCACGCCGCCGACGCTGCCGCTGTCTATGGCCTTTATAACGCTCTCAACCAATCGGCTTATGTACTGTTCATCCATTACTGTGTACACCTCAATTCAAAATCAGAGTATATTTTTCCACATTTTCATATCAGGATTTGCAATTACCGAACTGTCAAGGAACATAGCGGTGTCCTTAAGGTCGGCTTTAACCTTATCAACAGCCGCCTGAACAGACGCAACCTCGCCCGTCATGAGCAGATAAGATTTTCCGCACATTCCTTTGGCTATACGCAGCTCAATAAGATCTACAAGAGATGTCTTTGCCGCAACATCTGCCGCAACTATAATGGAAGCTGCAGAATATGTTTCCACTACACCGAGTGCGCGCGGATTTTCCACATCCGTAGTGCCGTAGATAGCCGGAAAGATGGATTCATGCGGATTGCCGAGCACAAAGCTGTCTATGAGCTTTGAGGGGAAATGTGTCTTGCTGCTGTCTACCGCCGCTCTCACCGCGCTCAAATCTCCGCTGATGAGCACTATATATTTACCGGGACAAACGACCTCGGCCTCAATCAGCTCTACCTCGGCGGTCTTTACCATAATATCTGCCGCCTGAATACCGGTTGCAACCGTTGAGTATTCTACCATAGCTATTGCTTTGGACATTTGTTATTCCACTCCTATCTCTTTATAATTATGTAGCCGTCAGCAACCGCCGATACCTTGCCGGATATGGATGCGTGAATACACGCACCGAGCTTGTCTCCCGGTGTTCCGACCACATCGCCCGCATTTACGGTATCTCCCGTCTTAACCGTGGGTGTGCACGGAGGCCCTATATGCTGGCTCATGAGTATTTTAACTTCCTGCGGCTTAAGTTCTTCTTCAACAAAATCCGCACCGACATTGTACTGAGTGAGTCCGAGCCTTGCAAGAAGTCTGTGCATGGGCACTCTCTTGTAGTCTCTGTCGGGATCAACTCCCGTGAACTCGGGAATCTCGGGTTTCACGCCGTTTTTGCGAAGCTCGCCCTTTGCCACGCCGATGAGTGTTCTCGGCGACAGTCCCTGGGGACAAGCATACAGCTCGCACAGTCCGCACTGTGAGCAAAACATGGAGTTGAGCACTGCCGAAGCGTCGCTGTCCATACCTTTTGACACTGCGCGCATAAACTTATGCGGCTCTATGGGATAGCCGAGAGTGTGTCTCGAGCACAAATCCGTGCATGAGCGGCACTGACAGCAGGTACTCATTGCCCTTGCAATGCTTATCTGCGTCTTGGTGCGGCGCTTGAGGATTACCGGATGGTCGGACGGGAACACCAATATGGCGTTGGAGGTCTTTGTGATGACATTGTTGTCCGTCGCAAGGAAGCCCGTCATTACACCGCCGTTGAGATATGTGTAATCCTTAACCGTTTCGCCTCCGGCAAGCGCTACGACATCCTTATATTTCATGCCGAGCGGAACCCTGAGCATAACCGGATGCTTAACTTCTCCGGCAACGACAACATACTTGTGAGTGATGCCCTTGGCCTCTTTGATTGCATAGTATGCGTTAAGCATGGTTTCAACATTGTACACCGTGACACCCACCGATATCGGCAGATTGCCGGGTTTTACAATTCTTCCGGTTGTTTCGTATATGGTAACAACCTCGTCTCCGGCAGGATATATCTCCGGCAGAAGCGAAATTGTTGTATTCTTAAATTCCGGTAAATAAAACTTTACTGCGTCTATTGCATTTGTATATGTAGGCTTAACCGCGATGATAACGCGCTCTGCCTCAACTGCCTTTCTAACCTCTTCAAGTGCGGTGAGTATCTCACGCGCAAACTTTGCCAGAAGCTGTCTGTGCAGATTAAAAAGCGGTTCACACTCTGCGCAGTTAAGCACAATGGTGTCTGCTTTTTTATCAAGCTTTGCATATGACGGAAAACCCGCGCCGCCTGCGCCGACTATACCGCCGTTTTTCAATATGTCTTTAAGTGCTGATAATTCCATATTGTTACTCCATCTCCTCTCCGTCATCAACTATTCCGACAATAGCTGCATCAATAGGAGCATTTTCTCTGTCGCAGCCTATTCTTGCTGCACTGCCCATTGCCACAAGGACTATCTCGCCTATTCCGGCGCCGATGTTGTCCGTAGCCACAAGACGCGACTTTGCGTATATCATAGAATCGAGCGGCTCCACAATCATAAATTTGTTTCCCACAAGACTTTCGGTTTTTCTTGTGGACACAACCGAGCCGATAACCTTACCGATAATCATTGTGATTCATTCCTTTCAACATAATTTGCACAGCAAAAGAGCAACTGTTAATTCTTAATCAATATCCGCCGCCCGCGCCGCTGCCTTCCCCTCAAACAGGGAAGGCATTTCGGGCAAACGAGACTTAATTTTCAATCAGCAATTGCGCCATGCACAATTTACTTAAGTGTCGGAAGAATCTTCTCAACATCGCCGTGCGGTCTGGGGATTACGTGGATTGCGATAATCTCGCCCAGTTTCTCGGCAGACGCGCCGCCTGCCTCGACTGCGGATTTAACCGCGCCCACATCGCCTCTTACCATTACGCTTACGAGTCCGGAACCGATTTTCTCTGTTCCCACGAGCTGTACATTTGCCGCTTTGAGCATTGCATCGGCAGCCTCAATGGCAGCTACAAGACCTCTTGTTTCAATCATTCCCAATGCTTCCTGTGACATTTTTCTTACCTCCTTGTTTTGTGTAACAGCAGTTTCGGCGGTCTTTGACACCGCAGATTTTGCTGTTGCCGACGCCGCTTTTGAAGTTTTGGCGGCGGTCGTCTTTGCCGCAGATCTCGCTGCGGTCTTCTTAACCGGCTTTTCCGCGCCGGAGGCGGAAGTTTTTTTCTCAGCCATAGCACTCACCTGTTAACGGAAAAAGATTAGTCCAGTGTAGGGAGAATCTTTTCAACGTCTGCGTGGGGTCTGGGGATTACGTGTACAGCGATAAGCTCGCCGAGCTTTGTAGCAGCTGAAGAACCTGCCTCGGTAGCAGCCTTAACAGCGCCCACATCTCCTCTAACCATTACGCTTACGAGTCCGGAACCTATTTTTTCTGTTCCTATGAGTGTAACCTCTGCTGATTTTACCATTGCGTCGGCAGCCTCAATTGCAGCTACCAAACCTCTTGTTTCAATCATTCCCAATGCTTCCTGTGCCATTTTTATTTCCTCCTAAAATTAATTTACTCTTTTTTATATTTGATTTATTTATTGACAATTGCTATCTTGAGGCCTTTCATGCTGAGGTTTGTCTCGAGCGCCTCGTTTATCTGCTCAAGCGGGAACTTGTGTGTGATGAGTTTCTTCATGGGAAGTCCTATCGCATTTGCCCTCTTGAGGAAATCGAATGTTGTTGCATAGTCTCTGAGGGTGTATACCCACGAGCCGACTATGGTTATCTCCTTAGCGCAGATATCAAAGTGCGGATTGATGGTTGCATCGCCGCCGTTGATGAAAAATCCAAGCTCGCAGAGACCGCCGCCGTTTCTGATGAATTTGTAGATGTTTGCGTGAGCAACAGGCGAGCCTGTGCACTGGAACGCAAAGTCGGCAAGATATCCGCCGAATGCGGCTTTAACGCCGTTTGCAAGCTCCTCTATGCCATTGTGATTCTTAAAGTTTACTGTCGCGCCTGCGCCCATCTCTTTTGCAAATTCAAGTCTTGCGTCCGCGCCGTCTACGGCAACTATATTCTCTATGCCCATTGTGCGCAGAACAGCAATGCAGATAAGACCGATAGGCCCGCAGCCCTGAACCACAACTCTTGAGTTGAACCTCAGGATGCCTGTTGTCTTTGCTCTCTCAACCGCGTGCACGAGAACCGCGCATGGCTCGATGAGTATTCTCGAATCCAGGTCGAGGTCGCTCACATTAAATATGGTCGAACCGCCTCTTACCAATATGTAATCGGAGAACCAGCCGTTAAGATGAATATCATCGTCCGGCAAAAGTCCGTATACGTCGGCTCCGCCTACATTCTGCTTGTTAAGGTCGAACATGGTGATGTCCGGATTGTCCTTGAATATCATGCAGGTAACAACCTTGTCACCAACTTTGAGCGGCTTGCCTGCGCTGTCCTTGGTCACATTTTTGCCCATCTTTACGATTTCGCCCGTGCCCTCGTGACCGAGCGCAACAGGAATGAGACCAAACGGATCTCTCTTGAACTCGTGGGCATCTGTGCCGCACACGCCGCAGCCTTCCACCTTGACAAGAATATCGTCATCGCCTAATGCCGGCATCGGAAATTCCTTAACATCAAAATGTCCGAGCGATGTGAGCATAGCAACATGAGCCGTCGAGGGTATGCCTGCCGCCGCTGCCGAGGGAGCGGATGCTGCCGGCGATGCCGCCGGTGTGCCCTGCATACCTGCAATAACCTGTTTTACTATTGCTTCTATTTCAGTGTTATTCATTTTAATCTCCTTTCATAATCTCCGACAGGACGGACGCACCGTAGGCGGAGAGCGTGGTGTCCTGCTCCTCCGTGCCTCCGCTGACGCCGAGACCGCCGATTATATTGCCGTTGTACCGGAGCGGATCTCCGCCGCCGAAAACAACTATTTTGCCGTCGTTGGTGAACTGGATGCCGTAGAGCGAATCTCCGGGTTTTGTCAAGGATTTAAGCTCTATGGTGGACATCTTAAGCGCAACAACGGTAAAAGCCTTGTTCAGTGCCACATCGTAGCTCGCTATGAACGAATCGTCCATGCACTCTATCGCCACGGGGCGCGCCGCGGTGTTGGTAACCGCCACAACCGCCTTTACGCCAATCTGCGCCGCCTTTTCCTCAACCTTTGCAATCAGCCGTCTCGCCTGTGAGAGTGTGATACACTTAGTTTCGGTGCTTTTGCGCACATCGGACACAACCTGTGACACAATCTGCGAAATGGTGTTCTCATTCATGATACATCACCGCAATTATTTGTTCATTTCTTCTATAACTTTCTTTGCAATCTGTGCTACAAGGTCTGCATCGGAACATTCCTGAACCTTGCCGAAGCCCTGTGCGCCTGCCTGTGAGCAGCTGGGAACACCGCAGGTGTGGCAGCTCATCTTGCCGTCCTTTGCGTTGGGACATAAGTTAGCCGGATGCTTACCTGTCATGCCGAACTGACGGCGGATTTCATAAAGCCTCTGAACCTGTGCCTCGGTGAACTCCTTGGGGCCGCCGAGCGCTCTTGCGTGATAAAGCAGCTCTGCATAGAACTCCACAGACTCCATCTTATGGTAAGCCGCAAGCAGAGAATCGGAATATGACAGTGCGCCGTGGTTTGCAAGCAGAACAGCGTCAAAGTAAGGAAGATACTTCTCTACCGCATCCGGAATCTCCTCTGTGGAAGGTGTGCCGTACTCTGCAATCGGTACGCAGCCGAGAGCGATAACAGCCTCGGGCATTATCGGCTGAGTAAGCGGAATGCCTGCAATGGCAAAGCTCGTTGCATATATCGGGTGCGCATGAACAACGGATTTTACATCCGGTCTGTGCTGATATACACGCAGGTGCATCTTGATCTCCGATGAAGGACGGAAGTTGCCGTTAGCGGCGAGCACATTGCCCTGTCCGTCAATCTTACAGATATATTCGGGGGTCATGAAGCCTTTGCTTACGCCCGTGGGGGTGCAAAGATACTCGTTGTCGCTGATTTTAACGGAGATGTTACCGTCGTTTGCGGCAACCATGCCTCTGTTGTAAATCCTCTTGCCGATGTCGCAGATTTGTTTTTTGATTTCAAACTCATTTACCATTTTTCCATTCTCCTTTATATAAATTTCTCAAATTGATAAATGTTTTCTTACATTTAATATGATACCACATAATACAACATAAGTCAACATATTTTTCTTTGATTTTCTTTGTTTTTGTTTGTTTTTTAATTATTTTCAGCTTGCGAGGTAGTCAAACAGCTCTTTTATGCCCTCTCCCGTGACGCACGAGACGAAAAAAATCCTTTTGCAGCCGGCGAGCTCAAGCCACGCCTTTGCCCTGTCGGGTCTCGCCTCGGGGCGGTCAATCTGTGTTACGATGCCTATTACCTCGCGGTTTGCCTGCGCGGTTATGCATGGGCCGTACAGAGAGTATTGCTCCGTCGCCGCAAGCAGAAGTCCGATTACATCCGCCTCATAGGAATACAGCGCCAGCGCCCTGCCGAGCTCGCGGTTTTCCGCATATTCGCCCGGGGTGTCTATTATCACGTCATGATAGTTTATGTACTGGGTCTTGCTGTAATGGAGTTTTTTCCCTTTCAGCGCCTGCGTGAGAGTGGTTTTGCCGCTCTCGCTCCTGCCGACAAGAATCATCTTTTTCATGTCTTTGTTATGGGGCACACGGTAAACCTGAGTGTGTCACGCGCATAATCCGTGACCGCGGCAAGCGCCGACTCCACCTCGGACACCGTTCCCGTCACTATGAGAGTGCCGCTGAATCTGTCCACAAAGCCGATTTCGGCTCCGGACGCCTTGGTGGCAATGTCTCCTGCAATTATTGCCGTCTCACTCGGCGACATGGTTATTATGCCTATGGCGGATTTGGAATAGTCCACCGCCGGGTCGAGTCCGAGCTTTTTGTATAAAATCTTATCGGGATTTGCAATCACGTGTGCAAGTGTTATCTGTTTGCCCGGCACAAGTTCTTGTATGATGCGAAGCTTGTCCGTTGCTGCCAAGTCGTTAAAATTCACTTTTTCATCCCCCTATCATGCATATTAATCCGGCAGATTCCGCAATTTGCCTGAACCTTGCCATTTTTTCACCCGGTATGAGCGGTGCTTCGCCCATGGTGTAGTCTCTGCCGAGACCTTTGTATTTGTCTGCGCCGAGCCTGTGATACGGCAGCAGATGAATCCGCGTCACGTTATCGAGTGCCGAAGCAAACTTGACGATGTCGAGAATCTCCTCCTCGGTATCGTTGAAAGTGGGTATCACCGGCACTCGGATTACAAGGTTTTTTACATCGTGCGAAAGTCTTACGGCATTCTCTAAAATCAATCCGTTGTTAACCCCGGTGAACTCCTTGTGTTTCGCTCCGTTTATGTGCTTGATATCCATAAGGTAGGTATCGAGGTACGGCAGCAGCTTTTGTATCTGCGAGTAGTGTGCGCAGGCTGTGGATTCGAGCGCGGTGTTTATGCCCGATTCCTTGGACGCGCGCAGCAGCGCCGCCGCAAAATCCGCCTGAGCAAGGCTCTCGCCGCCCGAGAGTGTGAGTCCGCCGCCGGAGCGTCTGTAATATGCTCTGTCGCGCTCAACGGTTTTCATAACCTCGGCAACGGTGACATCCTCGCCGATGATTTTCTCCTTGCCGTCCACAATCATTCTTTCAATCTCTCTGCTTTGAGATTCGGGATTGCAGCACCAGCGGCAGCGGAGAAAGCAGCCCTTGAGAAACACTATTGTCCTTATGCCCGGGCCGTCATGCACGGAGAACCGCTGTATATCAAATATTCTTCCCTTTGTATTCAAATAATCGTTCATTGTATATGCTCCGTTTCGGTTTTTCAGAAATATGCGAATTCCGCCACCGCCCTTTATTTCTCACAAACGATAGTTTACTCGCAGGCGAGGGGCGTATGTTTTTTATCTGCAAGATCCATAGCACCGCAAGGGCGCGTGTCGGGCAGATACAAAATATATATCCCGAGACGGTTCGCAGTTACGCAACCGTCATACGAATCAAAATCCCCTCTGCTCGGTACGGTTTATGATGTCATCCTGCAATGATTTCGAAAGCGTCACAAACAGTGCGCTGTAACCTGCCACGCGCACACACAGTCCTTGATAATTTTCGGGGTGTTTCTGCGCGTCTATGAGAGTCTCGCGGCTGACCACATTAAACTGCATATGGCTGCCCTTTCTGTCAAAATACGCCCGAATCAGTGCCACAAAGCTCTCCAGACCCGTAGTGCCCTCAAGCGCCGAGGGGTGGAACTTCATGTTGAACAAAGTGCCGTTTGACGCAATGTAATGATCCAGGTGCGACACAGAGTTTGCACTCGCCGTGGGGCCGTGCACATCCTTGCCGGCAGACGGTGAAACGCCGTCCGCAACCGGAGTGTGCGCATATCTGCCGTCCGGGGTCGCGCCCGTCTGCGCGCCGAGGGGAACATTTGCGGAGACAGGATAAAGTCCTGCCTGGAAATGACCGCCGCGCGGATTTTTGTATGTCTCCAGCGGCTTGGTGTAGGTGTATGCCACATCGCGCGCAAGCATATCAACTTCCTCCACATCATTGCCGAATTTCGGCGCCGCGTCTATCATATCTTTAATCTCTCTGTATCTTGAGCTGCCGCCGTCCGAAACTCTGCTGCTCACATCGGAGAATATGGCTGAAATGTCGCTCTCGGACACATCTATGCCTTTCTCTCTCATAGCGGCAACCACGCCGACGGTGATGTTCTTTGCCCTGTCACTGCCGCCGTCCTTGCCGAAGTTGTGCTCCAGTGCCTCTTTAAGCTCGGCAAGAGTAAATCTGCCTTCCTCAAAGACAAGCTTCTTTATTACATACATGGAGTCTGCCATGTTTGCAATGCCAAATCCCTGAGGGCCTGTGAAGTTGTATATCGCGCCGCCGTTCTGCACACTCTTGCCGCGCGCTATGCAGTCATCCACCATAGACGACAAAAAAGGCAGCGGACATCTGTCCGCGTGGGCGCAGTCTATGGCGTTGTCGGCATTGACAAGCAGTGAAATCATGTAGTTCATCTGTTCTTTATATGCATTGTAAAATTCTTCAAAGCTCTTCATCTGTGCAACATCGCCGGTTTGCAGTCCGATGCGCTCGCCGTTGTCATAGCCGTTGGAGAAAACCAGTTCCAGCGGACGGCACATATTAAAGAACGCCGCGTCGTGCCAGCCGTCTGTCTTGCCGGCTTTCTGCGGTTCAACACAGCCTATTATATTGTAGTCTCTTGCGTCCTGCATGGTGAGTCCGCGGCTGAGCAGCGACGGGATGATTACCTCGTCATTGTAGTATGCCGGCAAACCCACGCCCGTGCGCGTGAGAAGCGCGCACTTTATGAGGAACTCATGCGGCGAGCCGTTCCACACTCTCGCTGAGAGCGACGGCTGCGGCAGCATGATGTGCATGGACGATGTCACGCACATAAACGACAGGTCATTTGTCGCGTCCAGTCCGTTTTCGTCCTGACCGCCGCAGATCAGATTCTGAAAAAGCGAATATCCGGCGAATCCCTCTGCGGATACGGCGTCTCTCACCTTGTTCAGCGCGTTGAGCTTAATCCAGATGCAGTCCATCAGCTCCTGGGCAAACTCTCTCGTTATTGCGCCCTTGTCAAGGTCAGCCTTGAAATACGGATACATATATTGGTCGAACCGTCCCGGGGAAATGGAGTGACCGCTCGATTCTGTCTGAAGGAGCATCTGCACAAACCAAAACGACTGGCAGGCCTCATAGAAACCGCGCGCGCCGAACTCCGGCACTCTGTCACAGTTCTCAGCGATTTTTTCAAGCTCCGCTCTCCTTGCGGAATCGGCACAGTCCGCCGCCATATCGCGCGCAAGAGCTGCGTATCTCTTGGCATAGGTTATTGCCGCCTCCAGGCTCTCTATAACCGCCCCGAGGAATGATTTTCGCGATGCATAATCCTCATCGCCGAAGCTGAGCTTGTCCATCTCTGCCTGCGCCTTGGCGATTATACCGCGGAAACCCTCTTTCAAAACAAGGGGATAGTCCACAGTGACATGACCTATACCGTTGTAAAAATAGTTACCCGGGGTGAATATGTTGTGGTCGATTGCCGCCTTTGTCTCTGGTGCCATATATGCCGAAGCGAGGTCGCTCGTGGTCTTGCTGCGCCAGTATTTATATATCTCGTGCAGCTCCGCCTTGGTTTCGTCCGCTATGTAAAACGGGTCGGCGCTGCGCGTCGCAACCGTATCAAACTCCGCCTCGAGCCATTCAAACGAATACTCGGGGAACACCTGACAGCTGCGCGGCTTTTTGGTGTTTGTGCCGACAATAAGTTCATCATCCCATATAGCTATGGGGAGGTGCTCAATTATGTGGGCAAACGCCTTGGAACGGCGCTCTATTATGGGTAGATTTTCGGTAGCCTTGTATGATTCCGTCAGCAGGCGCGCCCTGTCAGACTCAATCTGCGGCATCTCCTTAAACAAATATGCCTTAAGCCCTGCAATTCGCGGTGCAACCGGAATCTCCTGCGTATAAAATTCTTTCATATTATGTTCAATTCCTCCTTGACGTAAAAAAGAAATTAAAATCCGACATTATAAAATACATTTTCATGATTTGATTATACTATAAAACAGATGCAAAGTCAATACTAACACGAACAAAAACAGAATTTCGGAACGAAAACAACAGATTTTCAGTATTAATTTTACATCATATGTATATTTACGCATATTTAGCCGAATCTTATCTTGACTTTATATATGTATTTTGCTATAATTCCATTTGGTATATTAAATAATATAAGAGGTAACTGTAATATGAACATTATCATAGTCGGCTGCGGAAAAGTCGGTCAAAAGCTTGCGGAAAGGCTGAGCATAGAGACTGACCTGAACATAACCGTCATAGATTCCAAACCCGGTGTAATTCACGGTATAATAAATGAATACGATGTCATGGGCATAGTTGGCAGTGCGGTCAATGCCGAAATTCTCACCGAGGCAGGCATAGAACACACAGACATAATCATAGCCGTGACAGGCTCGGACGAGCTAAACCTAATAGTCTCGCTCATGGCAAAGAGCATGGGCAACTGCCGCACCATTGCAAGGGTACGCAAACCCGAATATATGAAATCGATCGGTATATTAAAAGAGCAGCTCGGACTCGCCATGCTCATAAACCCCGAGCAGGCAGCGGCGAACGAAATAGCAAGGATACTGCGTTTCCCAACGGCAATACAGATAGACACATTCGCAAAAGGCAGAGTTGAGATTCTGAAGTTTCTCATTCCGCCACACTCGGTGCTCGACGACCTCAAGGTACAAGATATAGTTGCAAAACTCGGGTGCGACATACTGGTGTGCGGAGTTGAACGCGGTGCGGACGCATTCATACCACGCGGAGATTTTGTGCTGCACAGCGGCGACCTCATCAGCATTGTAGCATCGATAGAGAGCGGCGAACAGTTCTTCAAAAAAATCGGAATAAAGACAAATCGTGTGAAGGACACCATGATAGTCGGCGGCGGCAGCACCTCGTATTATCTGGCAAAACAGCTGCTCCAGACCGGCATAAATGTGAAGATAATAGACAACGACGAAGAAAGATGCGATGAGTTGTGTCAGCTGTTGCCGAAAGCCGATGTTATAAACGGCGACGGCACCGAGAACAAACTCCTGCTTGAAGAAGGGCTGGAAAAGGCAGAATCGTTCGTCTCAATGACAGGCATAGATGAGGAGAACATTCTCATGTCGCTCTACGCCAAAATCAAGACGAAAGGCAAAGTCGTCACCAAGATAAACAGAATAGCCTATGACGAGGTGATAGACAACCTGGATCTGGGCACGACAATATACCCCAAGAATATAACGGCGGAATATATCATCCGTTTTGTACGCGCAAAGCGGAACTCGCTCGGCAGCAACATAGAGACAATGCATTTTATACTGGATGAAAAGGGCGAAGCACTCGAGTTCCGCATAAAGGAAAATTCGCCGATATCGGGTATATCAATTGACAAGCTAAAACTAAAGCACAACATTCTCATCGCCTGCATAAACCGCAACGGCAACATAATCATTCCGCGCGGACGCGATGTCATAATGCCCGGCGACACGGTAATTGTGGTCACGCTGAAATCGGGATTCAAGGACATCAGCGACATTTTGGAGTAAAGGGAAGTTTGACATGAATCACAAGGTAATAACATATATACTCGGCTGGGTGCTCAAGATAGAGGCGGCGTGTATGCTGCTGCCGCTGATATTTTCAGCGGTGTACGGCGAGCAGAGCGCGATATGCGCCTTTGTAATCTGCACAGCGTTCTGCCTGGCGGCCGGCACGGCGCTCACTCTAAGGCATCCGGAGAACAAATCCATGTATGCGCGCGATGGATTCGTTACAGTCGCACTAAGCTGGATAGTGATTAGCATATTCGGCGCATTTCCGTTTGTACTCTCGGGCAGCATCCCGAACTTTATTGATGCGCTGTTCGAGACAGCGTCCGGATTCACCACCACGGGTGCGTCAATTCTTACTGATGTTGAAGCATTGCCAAAGGGAATGCTTCTGTGGCGCAGCCTGACTCACTGGCTCGGCGGTATGGGTGTGCTGGTATTTCTGGTGGCTATTCTGCCACTCGCCGGCAGCAATAATTTTCACCTGATACGCGCAGAAAGCCCCGGCCCGTCCGTAAGCAAACTTGTACCCAAAATAAAATCGACGGCAAAGCTTCTCTATGTCATATACATCATCTTCACCGTGTGCGAGGCGCTGCTTCTGCTGCTTGGCGGTCTGAGCCTGTTTGAGGCTCTCACGCTCACATTCGGCACAGTCGGCACGGGAGGATTCGCCATACTTAATGCCGGAATCGCACCGTACTCAGCCTATGTACAGATTGTTATCACGGTGTTTATGTTCATGTGCGGAATAGATTTTTCGCTCTATCACCTGATATATCTCAGAAAAGTCAAATCTCTGCTCAACTCGGACGAACTGAAAGCCTATGTGTCGATAATCTTCATAGCGGTTGCGCTGATATTCATCAACTGCCACAGCCTTTTTTCAAGCGTCGGCGAAGGCTTGCGCCATGTGTTCTTCCAGGTGGTGTCGCTCATGACATCCACGGGATATTCCACAACGGATTTTGACCTGTGGCCGCAGTTTAGCAAGACGATACTCATAACGCTGATGTTCATAGGCGCGTGCGCCGGTAGCACCGGCGGCGGAATAAAGGTGTCGCGAATACTCATATTGCTGAAAAGCATAGTGAAAGAAGTAAAAATAGGCGCTCACCCCAAGAGCACCATGAAGATAAAAATGAACGGCAGAGCTGTGGAACACGAGACGGTAAGAGCCGTGAATGTGTTCATAGCGGCGTATTTTTCGATATTTGCACTGTCGCTGATTGTAATAAGCATAGACAATTTTGACTTCATGACCTGTTTTTCATCGGTTGTAACAACTCTCGGAAACATGGGCCCCGGTTTCTCGCTTGTGGGTCCGACAAGGAATTTCTCGATATATTCGCCGCTTTCAAAAATCGTGCTTACGCTCGATATGCTGATTGGCAGACTGGAGATTTTTCCGATACTGATATTATTCTCACCATATACATGGAAAAAATAAAACAGAACCGAGGGGGCGCGCCCCTCGGTTCTGTTTTTTAAATTTCTATTTCACAACGATATTGACAAGCTTGCCCTTAACCACAATAACCTTGACAATATTTTTGCCCTGCGCCGCCTCTTTGACCTTACCGCTCTCAAGAGCCGCCTCCTTAATCTGCCCGTCGTCAAGACCCGACGAAACATTTATCTTATCCTTAATTTTACCGTTGACCTGAACGACAATTTCTATCTCATCCTTAACGAGCGCGTCCTCGTCATATGTCACCCACGGCTGAGCGTGAACACTGCCCTCACCGCCGATCATCTGCCAAAGCTCCTCGGTGATGTGAGGCACAAACGGCGCAAGCATAATCACAAGGTCATGCACAGCCTCGCTCACAAGACCGCTGTTGCTGCCGTTGTAAGCATAAAGCGCATTCACAAGCTCCATTATTCCCGATATGCAGGTGTTGAAGTTGAAACGGATGCTGATGTCGTCCGTGCCTTTTTTCTTGGCATAGTTAAGCACGTAGCGCAGTTCCTTGTCCTCTTTGGTGAGGTTGGTCATGTCGCACTTGGCGTTTACATCTATCTTATCCTTGTTGTCGTCCACCAGGCGGAACACCCTGTTGAGGAACCTGTAAGAACCTTCCACAGCCGTGTCGCTCCATTCGAGGTCTCTCTCCGGCGGTGCGGCAAAGAGGATAAACAGCCTTGCGGTGTCCGCGCCGTACTTGGAGATAATCTCCTCGGGGCTGACAACATTGCCGAGCGATTTGCTCATCTTGGTGCCGTCCTTGAGAACCATGCCCTGTGTGAGCAGATTATCAAACGGCTCGTCCACCGGCACATAACCGAGGTCATAGAGCACCTTGGTAAAGAACCTGGAATAGAGCAAGTGGAGTATTGCGTGCTCCACGCCGCCGATGTACTGGTCAACACCCATCCAGTATTTAACCGCTTCCTTGGAGAAAGGCTCCTTGTCGTTTTTGGGGTCGCAGTAGCGGAGATAATACCATGATGAGCACACAAAGGTGTCCATGGTGTCTATCTCACGTCTTGCCGGCTTGCCGCACTTGGGGCACGGCGCAGTCACAAACGTGGGGCTGGTAGAGAGCGGCGATTTGCCAAGCCCCGTGAACTCCACATCCTCCGGCAGCATTACCGGCAAATCCTTTTCGGGAACAGGCACCGTGCCGCAGTCGTCGCAATATACAATCGGGATGGGCGCACCCCAGTATCTCTGACGTGAGATGAGCCAGTCGCGCAGCTTAAAGTTCGTCTTGTGTGCGCCGATTTTGTTTTTCTCGAGGTATTCTATCATCTTGGGCATGGCTTCTTTGTTGTTCATGCCGGTAAATTCGCCCGAATTTACCATAACGCCCTCCGCCGCAAAAGCCTCGGTAAGGGTTGAACCGTCTATCGGCTCTCCGTCGGGGGTGATGACAACATCTATCGGCAAATTGTACTTCTTTGCAAAGTCAAAGTCTCGCTGGTCATGCGCCGGCACAGCCATTACAACGCCCGTGCCGTAGTCAAGGATGACATAGTTTGCAAGATAGAGCGGAATTTTTTTCTTTGTGAGCGGATTGATGACATATTTGCCCGTGAACACGCCCTCTTTTTCTATATCAGCGCTTGTGCGCGCAATCTCGTCCAGATGCTGAATCTTGGCGATGAATTCCCTGCACTCTGTCTCCGTCTCACTGCCGGAGATAATCTCCTCGGTGAGCGGACTCTCGGGCGCCATAACCATGAAGGTTGTGCCATAGAGGGTATCGGGGCGTGTGGTGTAAACCGTGAGCACCTCGTCGCTGCCGTCCACCTTGAAGTCAACCGTTGCGCCCTTGCTCTTGCCTATCCAGTTTGCCTGCATGGTCTTAACCTTGTCGGGCCAGCCCTTGAGCTTGTCAATGTCTGTAAGGAGTCTGTCGGCATAGTCGGTAATCTTAAAGAACCACTGCTCAAGGTCCTTTTTGCCGACGGGCGATTTGCAGCGCTCGCACTTGCCGTTGACTACCTGCTCGTTTGCAAGCACCGTCTGACAGGACGGGCACCAGTTTACATACTGCTTTTTCTTGTATGCAAGATTGTGGTTGTACAGCTGAAGAAACATCCACTGCGTCCACTTGTAGTAATCGGGCATACAGGTTTTAACCTCTCTGTCCCAATCGTAGCTGATACCCATGGATTTGAGCTGAGCCGTCATGTTCTCTATGTTGGAGAGAGTCCATTTTTTAGGAGCGACGCCGTGCTTGATTGCCGCATTCTCCGCCGGAAGACCGAAGGAATCGTAACCCATGGGGTGCAGCACATTGTAGCCGTTCATGGTCTTGAATCTTGCCACAACATCGCCTATGGAATAGTTTCTCACGTGACCCATGTGCAGATTGCCCGACGGATAGGGGAACATCTCAAGCGCATAATACTTGGGCTTGCCGCTGTCCTCGGTCACTCTGAAAGCGCCGTCCTCCTCCCATTTTTTCTGCCATTTCTTTTCTATTTGTGCAAAGTTATAATTCATGCCAATCGCTCCAATCAGTCTTGTTTTGTAGTCAAAATGTCTGCGGTGTCTATGCGCCTTGCATCCGCCCACAGCTTTTCTATATTAAAGAATTCTCTTGAATCCGGTGTGAATATATGCACCACCACATCGGAATAGTCCAGCAGAACCCAGTCCGCATTGGAAAATCCCTCTTTTCCGTAAGGCTCAATGCCCTGCTCCGAGAGTTTCTCCTCAATTTCATCGGCAATCGCCTTTACCTGAGTTGACGAACCGCCGCTGCATATCACAAAGTAATCCGCAATGGTTGTCAGCCCATCAAGCGACAGCACGGTGATGTCTCTCGCTTTTTTGTTGTCGGCAAGCTGCGCCGTTTTTTTCATCAATTCCAATGAATCCATCATGACATATCCTTTCCCAGGATGACCGTGACCTGCGTTCCGTTGGATTTTTGCGTGTTCAGGATAAACTCGCTCATGCCGAACATCTGCGCAATTTTGTCGCCGGTTCCGTTATCTTTTTTTACCACTATCTGAGTTTTGTCATTAACCACTGACGCAATATCGGTAATGCCCGTCACTCGGTAGCCGTAGTATTCCAGTGTTTCGCGGACGTTTTCCGCGTCTGCCTTTCCGCCTGAGGCGTCCACTATGTCCACCTTAATCATCTTGTTAAGAAGGTTTTTTCTCGGCTCCTTGGTCTCGTCTATCTCCACCTGCTCGGTGTCCGTGCCGATAACCTGCTGCACGAGCTTCATCTCGTCCTCGTTCATCTCGTCATTGTCCGGCACAAAATAAGTGTTTATGAGAGTTTTGTTCTTCTCCTTATCCGCTATGAAGTATGAAATCTTGTTGCGATACTCCGGCACACCCTCAAGGGTCATGATGTTTATGCTGTCGTGGTCAACCTTGAATATATACGGTGCGTATGAAATCATCTCCGAATTGGACATATTGGTCTCTATCATCGACGAGAACATCGAAATAATCTTCGGCATCTTGAGCGCATTTGTCACCGAGAACAACTGCTTTATGGCAGCCTTGATGAACCCCTGCTGTGCGCCGAGACGTTCCACATCTCCCATAGCATATCCCGTGCCGTTGTTGTTCTTACGGAATCGCACAAACTGCTCCGCCTTGTCGCCGTCAAGCTTTTGCAGACCCTTTTCTAGATGAATGTGCAAATCCTGCACCGGGTCGTCATAGTTCATATTTATGGGCACATCAAACTCCACTCCGCCTATGGCGTCGATTATGTTGCGGAACTGAGAGGTATCCACAAGCACGTATTTGTCCACCTCAACTCCCGTTACCTTATACACCTCGGAGAAAACGGTTTTCTCCTTGTTGTAGCCCCAGCCGGAGTTTATCTTGCGGTCGCTGCGCCCATTGTCCGCCACATAGGTATCGCGCGGTATCTGCAGCATATTGATGCTGTTGTTTATCATATCCAGGTGCGCCAGAATCATTACATCCGTGCGTGAGCCGCCCTTGTCAACGCCGAGCATCATAACGTTTACATATGATTTTTTGCTGCCGCCGCCCACATCGTAGCCGAGGAATTTGCCGTCAGCCATGTTGATGACAACCGCAAACACAGTGAATGCAATTATTGCAAATATAAGTGTGTAAGTCAGGGTCAGCCTGACATAAGCTTTCATTTTTCTGTTCTTCATACAGTTCACCTTATTTTTTCTAAATAGTAATTTCGGGTATCAACGGTGTTGGTATGCAAGAGTCCGCCCTTGGACAGCACCGACTTTATGGTGTAATCTATCTGCAGCACCAGTGCGCGGTCAAGATTCTCGTCCACCAAATGCCGTATCATGTCCACCCCGTCATAATGGCGCAGCGGCTCTATGCCGTCTGCAATGTATATTATCTCCGTGAGCAAGCTCATGTTCGGCTTGCCGACGGTGTGGTAGTAGATAGCGTCGTATATCTCCTCGTCATCCACCCCGTATTCACGCTTTGCCACCTCTGCCCCGAGCAGACCGTGGATAAGCCCGGTCGCCTTGCGCATAACATCATCAAGCTCTATGCCGTATTCGCGGCACAGGGTAAACATCTCCTCGGCAGAGTAGTTTTTTGCGCAGTCGTGCAGCAATCCGGCAATCGCCGCCTTGTGCTCGTCCGCGCCGTATTTGCGCGCCATTTCCACAGCAGTGTTCATAACGCCGATTGAATGGTTAAATCTCTTTTCAAGGAGGTTTTCTTTAAGCCTTGCCGTCATTTGTTCAATTGTCATCGGTTCTCTCCCATGTAAAGTTTATTTTGTTTTATATAGCCGGCAGCCGCCGCACCGGTGAGATAGCGCACATCGCGTCCCTCCGCCGCAGCGCGGCGCACAAGGGTTGAAGATATGTCTATCATGGGCATTTTCACCTCTGTGACCCTGCCGCCGATGCTCTCAAGCTCAGCAATGTTTTTCTCAAGGCTGTAGCCGCCGCGAAAATTTCTGTTCACCGCTATGAACACATTTTCGCGGATAAGCTCGTCCGCCCTCATCCATGTGTTGACATAATCCAGCGAATCCGCACCGAGAATAAAGAAGAACTCGTCCCCGGGGTTCTCCGCACGGAAATGACGCATTGTGTCAACGGTGTAGTGAAACTCCCCCGTCGTGCGTTCATAATCGGACACGGCGAATCGCGGATTGTCAGCAGTGGCGGCAAACAGC
>CAJLYL010000001.1 GCA_905210855.1 uncultured Clostridia bacterium | reverse complement strand
CCGATGGTGTCCGCAAGCTCGTTTATGCCGCCGCCCAGACCGGTCATAAACAGCACCGGAGGCGCAAGCGGAATCTTGAGACCCTTGCGTATGTAGAATTCTATCTTGTCGGGCACTATGGTGTCCTTGTTTTTTACCTTGACCTCTTTAAACGCCAGTACACCCTCGCACTCAATAATCTTTATGTTGAGTCCGGCGTTTATCTCGTACTCGTTCTTTATGGTGTTTATCTTAACGCTCGCATATATGCCCGGGGCGTTTGATACCAGCGAACCGAGGAGGTCTTTCGGCAGTGCGAGCGACGCCTCGGCATCTATGCCTATGTAGCCGGTGTCGGTCACTTCGCCCTTGTCGTTTTTCTCCTCGCCGAAGAGCACATTGTTCACCTCAAGCGACAGCTGTCCCTCGGACAGCTTGGTGTCCTTGGTGAGTTTTTCGCCGCTCTTTGTCGGCTGCGGCGTTTCGTCAAACAGATTGTTCATCTCAAGCGAGATGTCCTCCTGGTCGTTTGTCAGCGTACTCGACGCAGCCTCCTCGTCAAACAGGCTGTTCATGGCGTCGCTGATATCCTCCTGGTCGGCGGTGAGGTCGGGTTTTTCTTTTTTCTCCCTCGCCTTTATCGGCAGGCTCAGGCTGCCGCCGAAACCTATGCCGTAGGTCATGTTGCCGTCGTTCCACTCGCTGCTCATCTCGCCGAATTTCAAGTCTATCAAAAATCCGCCTATTGACTGAAGCAGGGTAGCCGCGCCGTCGAGCGACAGCGTAATCGGCGCAGCCTGCATCTCGTTGTCCTCGGCGCGGTCGCTGTCGAGCGAGTAGGTTATGCCGTCATTCACGGAAAAACTCCACTTGTTCCTCCACACATTAATGGAGTTTACCACCTTTATCAGTCCGTCCGCAGACACAGTGAATCTGCCGTTTTTCTCGCTTATCTCAAGCGGCTTTGTGCCCACATAGGCAAGCATATTGTTGATGACTATGTCGCCGTCCGACGGGTCTGCCTGCCAGTAGCGCTCGGCGTTCCCGTCCTCGCCGCGCTTCATCTCGCGCAGGGGCGCGCGCACGGTGAGCACAACCTCATTCTCGGTTATGGAGTCCTCGTCCGAGGCAAAATTGTTCTTTACTATTGTCTTTTTTATCTCGCCGGTCTTGCTTATCTCACCCTTAAAGAATTTGAGATACTCGCCCTCGCCGTCAAAGGCAAACCAATCGTAAGTTGAGTTTTTGCCCTTTGAGCTGCTGCGCACCAGAGCCATGATGCCGTATGACTTGAGCCCGTATTTCTCATCTGCGGATACCTGAAGTTTTTCCGCGCATATCAGCTTGTCGCCGAATTCTGATATCAGAGTATCGTCGGTAAACTTAAATTCTATTGTGTAAAATCCGACTGTCAGCTTTTCGCGGGTGGTAAAGCTCATGCTCTCATACTTGTCGTCAAGGAAAGCCACATTCTTCTTGTCTATGTTAACTTCGTGTTTGCCGGATTCATGCCGCAGCACCAGATTCCACCCCTGGTTGCCGTTCAGCGCCTTCAGAGGCTTAAGCTTACCCGATACGGTGACAGCCTTTTCGCCGTCCGTCCACACGATAGCAGGATTCACCTTGTTGAGCTGCACATCGGGCGCGCCGCCGACAGACGGCAGAATGATTGTGCGGCAAGCCGCCGTTTCCACCGTGTCGCCGCTCTCCGCGCTCACCGCCGTGAGCGACACATACACGTCCGCTCCCGTTATCTGCTTCTGCGGCAGAACCTCCAGGGTGAATTTCTGCGAGACAAGCTCCTTGCCTATGTCCGGTATCAGTGCAGTGTCATTGTCGAGACGGAACTGCTCGCCGTCCACATTGACCGTGAGATACACGGATTTCAGCTCAACCGCGTTGTCGCCCGTGTTGTCAATATTCACGGTGATTTCCGCCTTGTTGTCGTTTTTGTAGCCGCTCTTGTCGTCGTTAAGCTCCACTCTGCCGGTGTTTATGCTCAGATCAACCGACGATTCGTCATCGGACGAAAAATCTCCCACACCGTAAAGCGCCTCGGCACGGAAACTGTCGCCGCTGTTCAGGCGGTTGTTCTCCCAGTAGAGCGCAGCAGCTGAGTCGGGTGTGCGCCACTCGTTGGAATAGTTGGTAAAATCGCAGTAATTGTCCGCAGTGTAGCTGTACCTCGTGTTCGCAAGGTTTGCCCAGTGACCCAGGATAACGCGGTTCGGCTCACTGCCGCCGTTCCACCCCTTTGTCAGGATGTACAGCATCCTTGACGGGTCGGACAGGGAATCCACTCCCCTTATCTGCTGGGGCACTTTGTCGTCCTCACTTGCCGCGCCGTCGGAAAACTCACGCTCGGTGAGCGTGGGGCGAATCTCCGCGTCCGCCACCAGGTAAGGCGCGTCCGTCGCGCTGCCGAGCGCGGTATCGAGCAATAGGCGCACACTGACGTCCTTTGCCGCGCCGCTGTTGTTCGTCACCTCGGCAGATATGCCCACGTTGCCCGTGATGTCCGTGTTGGCGTCCTCGGCAAGCGCCACTTTCAGCGTGACCGTCACGCCCTTAACCGTCCACGGGATGCTTATCAGCTGAGTTGAACCCTCGGCTGTTTTCTCCACAGTGCCCATAGAGGACGATATTCCGAAAAATCCGTAATCCTGACCGAAGATATAATCCTTGCCGTCTATGCGCACCGTCAGAAATGATGTGCCGTTGCTGCGCGAGCTGTCCTCCGCATAGAGCAGCGGCATATTGTCGTCGAGCGCCTTGCGCGGATTGCCCTCGGCAGTTTCTATGGCGAAACCGCCAGTGGATGCATTGTAACTGAATCTCATGCAGCCGTTGTCTATGCCGTAAACATCATCGCCGTCTGCCAGCGATACCGCCGGCACACTTGTGACAAGCACAGCCGCTGCAAGTACGCCGGACAGCAGTTTTTTAAATAAATTCATCGTCGTCCCCCCTTAGTAAAGATATGTGCAGATTGTGAAGTAATCCCGTTTGTCCGTCTGAATATAGAAGGTGTACCAACCGTTCTTGAGACCCGACGCGGTGTATTTGCCGTCAGATCCCTTGGCAAGCATTGTTCCCTCAGTCTTCATCTGACCCATTGTGCGTATGCCCTCGGCAAAACGCACATAAGCCGTGCCGCTCGGCGCGAAGTTCTTCAGCTCCACGCTCACCGCGTCGCCCTGCACCTCGCAGGTGCCCGTAGAATCGGGCAGCTCGCCGTTGATGAGCGCCATAGTGTCATACATACCTATGAGCCTTATTGTGCGGCGCACCTCGGTCATATTGTACGCGTCGTCATACACCCTGTAAGTCACGGTGTACGGAGCGGACGAATCATAAACATTGGCTGCGCCCGTGGGGTCAAACGGGTGGTTCGCGTCATATATCACCTGCACCTTGCCGCTCAGGTCAACTCCGCCGCCGAATGAATCGTATGCCTTAAAGGCTTCTCCGGCAGTCTCTATCATGCCGCGTTTGTCCGCGGTGTAGCTCTCGCCCGTCGCGGAGTTCTCATAGAATATCATTTCGCTGCCGCCGATAAGTTCTATCGTCGGGGGAGTCTTATCGATAATCTCCACATCCACGCCGAATGTATCTGTGAGTTTGTTTCTCTTTTCCATGTTGAATATATACAAGCCGTTGCCGCTGTATATCTTTTGATTTTCCTTGGCATATTCGCCGGTTGAGCCGACCTGCCGCGTGTCGGAATCCGTAACCACCGTCACCGTCACATCACGGTTTGTCACGTGGTTGTCGGGCACGATTATATCGTTCTCGATTTTTTTCGTGCCGATGCGGTAACCGGCTTTAGCCGGAGTTACGGTTTTTTCCGGCGCGCTCACCACTCCGTTTTCCGTCTCGTAGTCATAGCTCCAGCGGATTTCCTTGATTATCGGTTCCGACTTGTCGAGATACGTTTGGTCAATATCCAGAGTGATGTATGACGAGAGCCCCTCGTCATCATATACCTTAAAAGTGTAGAAGCCGTTTTCATAGAACACGAATTCAGCCACGTCCGCCTTCATAGCTATGCCGCCGTAGCTCACCGTCACATCGGACAGCTCTCTGCGGCTGTCTATCAATATTCCCTCGGGAGTGCGCGCCTTGTCAAAGGTAACCGTCACCTCGGACATATCCGCATTTGACACAGCCTTTGCCTCGAGTGCCGGCGGATTTTTGTCTATGTTGACCACCTCTACCGAGCCTATGCCCGTGTTGCCGCTGTCGTCAACAAAGTTTACCGTCACCGAGCCTGATTTTGAAAATGTGATAACATTTGACGAATAGCTCACGCTGTAATCCGTCTCTTTTAATCCCGTGGCAGGCTCTACCGACGTTATGCGCACATTCGGCTTGGAGAATATCAGCGACGCGCTGACGTTGCGCGAGGTGATAACCTCCTTGGGAGTGCTGAGCGTGAAGCCCTCAAGCTTGGGCGCCTCCGTGTCAAGGTTGCTCACCGTGAAGTTTTTTGATGTGCGATTGCCCACCTTGTCATAGAGCACTATGCTGTAAGCGCCGTTTTTGTCTATAACAGCAGTGCAGATTGCACTCTTGCCGTCAGCGGATTTGCTGCCCGTGATGTTTACCGCGCTGCCGCCGCTCACCAAATCCACCCTGCCTATGCCGCTGCCGTTGTCCGTTGCTTCGACCCTTAGGGTTATAGGTTTGTTGGTCTTTTCCGTCTCGGACAGGCTGTAATCGATAGTACCGGGCTGCGTGTCAAAATTCTCTGCCGACACATTCGCCGCCGCGGTGTAGCCGTATTTATCCTTAAATTCAAATGTAAAGCTGTTGTCATACGAATCGAGCACACGCTCAAATCTGCCGCCGTTGCTGCGCACATACAGTCCGCGCTCATAGCCGCGATCCGTCGGCTCTATGACCGCCTTTGCCCTGCGGCAGTATGCCGAGATATCCGTCATCTCCGCCCAGTCGCCGCTGTCGGTCTCGTAATAATATTTAACCGTGAAATCCTTGCCCTCTTCTATGGGCATCTTGTATATGCCGTGGATATCCATACCCATCTCGGCTCTGCCCAACATGAACCATGCGCCGTTGCCGACCCCGTTAATCGCCTCAAATTCATCTATCACGCAATCTGCGCTGAACACAAATTTAATCATCTTTGCGGCTTTGAGATCCGCATCTCCGGCGTATTCCACCGTCACCGGTATGCCGTCGCTCTCTCCGCTCCATTTATACGGATTTGCTGAGTAGTCTATGGCGTTTCCGCTCTCATCGACAAGCGGCAGCGCGGGGAGTTCTTTTCTGTCAAAGTACGGTTCACCGTCGGGTCCATGAAGCAAGATGTGCATACTGCCGAGTTTTATCTCACTGAGTCCCGTCTCCGCATCCTGCATGGTGATATACACCGTCACATCCTGAGGAGTGGTTTTTTCGATTATGATATTTCCCTCATCGTCAAAAACATATATCTCCGGGGTCATAGTGTAGTTGATCTTCGGCGCCGTGTAGTCTATATTATTCACCACCGCCACCGCACTGCCCCATGTTGTCTCGTCCGCATTGTCTGCCATAAATATGCGCACATTTATAAGCCCTGCAGGCGATTCCGAGTTCTTTTCCTGTACATCATATATCAGCTTTTTGTAGTGCCCGTGCTCATCCATAAAGTCTGCCGATTTATCCTCAAGGAAGTACAATCCGTACTCGGAATGTGTTGAATCGGCGTCAAGCGGCATAAGGCGCATATCCGGATCGTCGGGTGTGACTTCCACTGTGGTCCGTCTGTCCAGTCCGTACTCACCCACGCGGCTCCACACCGGCGCCATCTCGCCTTCCTTTACCTCGGTGCCGTCCCAGAATGTCGTTGCCGTCACACTGTTGTCCACCGCACCGAATTTCACAAGACTTTCATCTGCATTGAGTGTGAACATTCTTCTTCTGCCTATGTCATCCACGGTGTAGAGCTTGTATTCACCGTTTTCCCTTATGGTGAGTGAATGTTTCTGTGAGTAGCTGCCTGCGTTTCTTGCGGCGATGCCGAGATTCGTTTCGTCAACGGTGCTGTCGGTGTCTGCCTTATCCGTTATGCTGTCCTGACCGAGCAGATACACATTCTGATTGAAATCAAGATTGATCACCGACACCTTGTCTGCCTCGGCAGGCGCGGCAGCCGCGGTGTAGCTAAGCTCCGCGTCAGTCGCGTTGAGTTTGCCGTCCAGCAGGATGTCAGCCGTGTTGCCCACGCTGTCCTCGGCGCGCACGCCCACATAGTACGTGCCCGTGTAGCCGCCGAGGCGCACGGAATATGTCGCGTTTACCTCGCCGTCCCATCGTGCCGTCTCAAAACTGTCGGAAGTAAGCGTAATTACATCTCCGTCATACGGTGCGGAGATTATCGTTTTGCTGTTGCCGTCCTCATCCTCTGTCACCGTCTTTTCAAAGCAAGCGTCACTGAATTTTTCACCATCGTACAGTTTATCGAGCTCCTCTGCCTTGATGAACACAATATAAATCTTGTCTGCCGCGGCATCATGCACGGTCACCTTTGCCTTTGCGTCCTGTCTTTCTCCCGAAGTTGTGTTCCATGTCTTTATTTCCGCAGTGGGTGCCTCGCGGTCAATGCCGCTTATGTCTATCGGCACCTCTGTCATGTTTCCGGCAAGATCGGTCACGGTTATCATCGCGCCCTTGTCGCTTGCCGAGTCTGTATTTTCGTTTACCTTTATGTCAAATATGCCTGTCTCGTTCTCTCTGCGGGTTATCTCCACATTGGCGTCGTTTGACACCGCGGTCATCTCGCCGCCGATGTTGTCGGTGGCATAGAGCACGCCGCTTATCGAGCCCGAAGTGTGGATGTCATCTATCACAAGCCGCGTCTGAGGGGCGGTGGAATCGCTGAGGATAACAACCTCTGCCGATGTGATAAATTTCGTGTTGAGCTTTGTCATGTCCGTACCGTCTGCACACACCGCCGTCTGCACAAAGAGTTTGTTCTCGCCGTCGGCAAAGGTAAACTGCGGCATATCAACCGTAAATTCGCCGTCGAATCCGCTCTCTCCCGCGGTCATGTCGCCCGCCTTTATCCAGCTGCTCTGTGCCGTCGGGTCCGTGCTGACCCTGTACCACAACGACTGCGCCGCCGCATCCGCCGCACCTGAGAAATCTTCATGCGCCGAGATTTTCATTTTACCCGGTGACGCTTCCGTGATGAGCGGCAGACCGGAAAATTCTTTATCCGCCGTCACGCTTACCTGTACTGCCGGAGCGCCGGAACGGATGCAGAATATGTCGGATACATCCTCTGCCGCATTGCCGTGGATATCCGTCACGCTCACTTTGAGCTTATACGCACCGCTCGGAACACCTGTTATATTCACATTCTGCGACACGATACCGTCGTTTACGCTTAACGGGTATGTTATGCCGTCAACCGGAGCACCGTCCGCCGCAAGCAATACCGCCTCGCCGCCGGCAACTCCCGACGAATCCGTCGAGTACACGCTCACCGCCTGCAAATCCTTGTATTCACCGGGCGTAACGGGAGTAATGCTAAGTTTGGGCGCGCTGTTGTCAAACACAAACGACCGCTCGGGATAGTTTTTCGCGCCGGACGGCAGGGTAAGCTCGCACTTGAATGTATATGTGCCGTCAAGCTTGCTTGTGAGCGGATCTGCCGCCGTGCTCACCGCACCGGTGTAATCGGCATAGCCCGTAATGTCCTTGCCGAATGCGTCTGTCCATTTATACCTCACACGGTTCGCCTCGTTTGTGCTCACGCTCACAGTGTAGTTGGGGTTCGCCGTCAGTGTGCTCTCCGCAGAGGTTATGTCGCACTGTGAATCTTCGTTTATGATATTTATATCCTCATAGCTCATCGCCGTGGTATTGCCGAAATCGTCCACGCCGTACCACGCGAGCCTGCCGTTGAAATTTTCTCCCTTGGGCACGGTGAGGTAGACTGCCGCGCCGCTGTCGGACTGGTCTATAAACGCCCATTGGTTAATCAGGCTGTTTATAGCGCCGCTTGTGTGCTTCTGCGGATTTTGGCTGTTTATATCGGGAATCGACGCGCTGTCCGCAAAGCAATAGTACATTCTGCCCGTGCCGGACGCGTCGGTAATCGTCACGGCATAGCGCGCCTCTTTGGCATTCGCGCCGTCGCTGTCGTTGCTGCGCTTGAGAGTAATCACCGGCGCCTTGTTGTCAAGCCGTATGCCGCCGACCGCGGTGTTGAGTGCATTGCCGGCAAAATCTGCGCCCGTCATGCGCAGTGTGAATATGCCTTCCTTCTTCTCCGCAAGCGCCAGAGTGAAATCACTCGCCGACCCGGCGCGCGAGTTAACGGGCTGCGATACATAAGCCGTCGATGAATCGGGGTACTTTACATTGCGGATCTGCACAGGTACCTGGCCGTCATACAGCTCGGCAATGAAGTATCCCTCTTTTGCCGCTTCGCCGCTTTTCAGCACGGCATAGGTGGTCTCGCTCGGGATTGCATTCAGCGTTATCTGCTTGTTCCATTTGTCGAGAGATGAGCCGTCCTTGGCGGTGACCTTAACTGTGGGGTTCACCGCGTCTATCTTGTAGGTTGAAGACAGCTTTTCAAACCCGAGCTTTTTGCCTGCAACATCCCAAAGCTCGAGGCGCTGATTTTCGCCGTAGTAGTTGGGGCTCATCCGAGCGCCCTTTATCACAAGTTTAAGCCCCTTATTGTTTGAGTCCATGCCCTCTGTGTAGGGGAAGGACAGGGTAAAATTGCAGTTGATTATCTTTGATGATTTTTCATCGGCATATATCTTCTTGCCGGTGTCGCCAAGTTCCAGATACGCCTCGTCAAAGACAACATTGCAATAGTTAATCTTGAACTGATTGTAGTGGGTATAGAGATCGCCGTTGATAACATCGAGATTAACATATATCCGCTTGCTGCCGGAGTTGTTGTAGTAATTATTGTCCTTCATAGCCGTGTGGTAGTTGGTGCTGAAACGCAGTTCATCGCTCACGGCAAATATGTTTCTGCATATATTCATCACGGAAGTGGTCGTATTCGCTCTCGGGAACGCCAGCTTTGAGGTGATTTTCAGGTGATTCAGGTTTTTTTCGTTCATGTATTCCATGAGTTTTTTTCGGTCTATGGTAAAACCGTAATCACCTTTATTGGCGATAGCGCCGGCAGATGTAAGCTGACTTTTGGTCACGACGGTGCCGTCGCCCTGAAATCCGTGAACTTCATATGAATATACCGGGGGTTCGCTGAGATTGAGACAGTAGTATTCCGATGCAAATCTTTCTGCTGTCGGCGCAACCAAACTGTACTTGGTATCTGTAATCATGCCGTCATACTCAAAATCCTCGGTGCCGCTCTCGTCATGACTGTTTATATACATATCATTAGCAAAATTCGAAAAATTTCCGTAACCGGTTATGGATCTCTTGTTATCGGCAAGAGATATCGCATGTGTCGGTTTGTCGCCGTCGTCCGTCTGAATCCACTTTCCGTCGCTGTCTCCGCTGCCGTTGGGATATTGGTCTATGAGCGAGCTGCTGAATATTTTTATCGAAAATCCCGACCGAACCGACTTGATAACACTCAGTGTAATTCGCTGCATACGGAATCCGTCCTTGGTCTCGTTTATCAGCACAAGGTTTTTCAGAGTCCACGGAGCGCGTGTTGTTTTCAGGCCTGTCACAGACAGGCCGCCTTTTTTGTTGGTATTCTGCAGCGTGATGTATTCATCGCCGCTCTCGAACTCAAACTTCGCCCGAACATTGCCGTTTTTGCAGCCCGAGTCCCTCTTGGTGCTGATTTTAATCTGCAGGTCATACGACCACTCCGGGTCGTTCGCCGCGGACGATTCGAGCGTGAACGACCCGAGCATGGTCGCCATCACGCACAAAATCAGCGCAAAACTTAAAATTCGCCTCTTTCTCATCCCTTATTACCTTCCTCTCCGTTTAATTTCAGTGTTGAAAACACAGCTAATTTTAGTGCTTTCATCTGAGCATCAAGATAAAATTTATCTTCAAACAACGCATAGTGCACCGCCGCACGCACAAAGATGAATATGAATCCCGCGAGGATCGACTCCGGCATTCCGAGCTTCGGCGAGAGGTAGCGCGCATATTCCGAGTAGCGCTCCGTCACGCCGGCAAAGAATTTTTTGCCGTGCTCCATATACTTTGGGTGGGTGTATACCTGATACATCATGCGATATTTTTTGCCGTGGTTTTTCGCCGTCCACTCGGGAATCTCGTCTATAAAGCGGATGATGTCGAGCGGATTTTTCGGCGCAAGCGCCATAAAATCATCCTCCACCTTTGCCATGCAATGCGCCGTGGACTGAAGTATGAGGTCATCCACATTCTCAAAATAGCCGTAGAGGTTTGCCGAGGTCATGCCGCAGTATTTGCCCAGCTCCTTGATTCCCGTGTCGCGGAAACCGTTGTCGCAGTAACATTCGTAGCATTTCTCCATTATTTCTTTTTTCTTTTCTTCTCTTGAATCCTTCTGCATAAAATCTCCTGTTCTTTATATTCGTCTTAATAAAATGATATGATTTACTTATCAATCGATAAGTTATCGATTGATAAGTAAATCATATCATGGAATCATAAATATTGCAATAGGTAAATTGAAAATTTTTTGGGAATTTTATTTTGGGGGTTGGGGGAAATGTTGAATGCGGCGCAGCAATCCGCATAAAGGCTCGGGGGTGTATATTATATTTTGAAAACCGATAGCAGCCGCACGGTATGCGTGTGTTTTCAAAATATAATATACACCCCCGAGCCGTCACACAAGCTTATCAAACCGTCTCAAGTTTTTTCAGGTTTTCAATCTGCGCGTTGAGCATACTTATCGCCTGACATTTGTATATATCCATATCGTGGCGCAGCTGAGCATACTCCGCCGTCGCCTTTTCTATGTCCGCCTTGGCTTTTTCTATAATCTGCTTGGCTTCGTTTTCGGCGTCCTTTACTATGATGTCCGCCTTTTCGCGCGCGTTTTTCTGCACATTTTCGGCAGTAGACTGCGCAATAAGCAGAGAATTTTTCATGGTCTCCTCCATGCTGCGGTAGGTCTCGAGCTGAGTGTTGAGCGAGCTGATTTTCTCATCGGACTCCATAGCCTGCTTGTAGAGCTGCTCGTAATCTTCAAGGATGTAGGAGATAAAATCGTCCACATCGTCCTTGTTGTAGCCCATAACAGCTTTGTCAAATTTTTTTGTCTGAATTTCCATAGGCGTAATCATAATATCAACCGTCCTTTGTAAAAAAACTATATTTTGCATTTATCATAGGCGAGGGGTGCGCAATCTTTGCGGAACGACACATAGGTCGTTCCCTACGGATAAGTGTTAATTTATGCGAAACGTTAGTTTGCTCGGGGCGATGTGGGCATCGCCCCCTACCGCCAAACACAGATTCTGCGCAAAGGCGAGGGGCATATGTTGTGTGTCAGCGAGATCCATAGCGCCGTCAGGTCGCGTGTCAGCAGACACATAACATATTTCACGGGCCGAGATACGAGATCTCACATGGGCGAGGGGGTGTATATTATGTTTTGAAAACCGATAGCAGCCGCATGGTATGCGTGTGTTTTCAAAATATAATATACATCACCGAGCCGGCACACAATCCCTACACATACTTGCTGACCTCTATGTGATACTTGCCTTTTTTGGTGAGGGTCATGTCGGTGCGGATAATCATCTTGCCTATGCCGCGCACGGATATGATGTCCCCGTCCGCCACGGTGCGGCTTGCGTTTTTCACCTCGTCATAATTCAGGCAAACCATTCCGCGCTCTATAAGCTCCGCCGACGCGGTGCGCGATTTGTTCGCCGCGGCGGAGAGCACACAGTCGAGCCGCATGGACGATACCGTGAGCGACCTCTCCTCAAACCTGCGCTCCGGCAGGGTCAGTGCGGACGCATCCGCCTCCTCAACCGTGACGGTGAGGTTGGCAATGCGCGTGAGATTGAACATGATGTAGTCGCTTATCTCCCTGTGGCAAAACATGACCGCACAGTCGCCGCAAATGACAATGTCGCCCACAAGTTCGCGCTTGATGCCCAGCGACAGCACCGAACCGAGATAATCCCGATGAGAGAGCACAGAGCGGTTTTTGGTGCGGATGACGAGAGGAACAATTTGAAAATCAAACTCCGTCTCGTATGTGTCAAACGGAGAGAAGCACACAACGCAGCGCTCCGAGCCGTCATAGCCGCCGTCCGCCGCCACCTCGACGTCGGACGAAAAACGCTCCGTCACATAAAGCTGCTCGCGCGGCGACAGAAAACGTGAATAAATGCGCCTGCCGCTTGCGATTGCCTTGTCCGCCCTGTCACACATCTGCGACAGAAAATTTTTGTCGTCGGCATCGGTAATGCCGAAAAGAATCCGTTTTCTGTTAATCATAAAATTAAAGCTTAAATTCGTCAAAAAGGTTTGTCTTGAGCTCCTCGCCGATGTTGCCCGTGATGTTCATGTTGCTCGGCACGGCAACTATGATGCCGTTGGAAACCTTCTGCATACTGCCGTCCAGCGCAAACACCGCGCCGCTTAAGAAATCGACCACCTTTTTTGCCATTACCTTGTCGAGCATCTCAAGGTTGACTATAACCGGCTTGCGCGCCTTTAAGTGATTTGTGATGTCTCTGCCGTCGCTGTACTCCGTCGGCTGCACAATAACCATGTTGAGCTGGGTTGCGCCGCCAATGTTGACAAGCTTTGAACGCTGCGCCATAGATTCGCCCTGATATGATGTGCTCTTGCCAAAGCTGCCGTATGTCTGCGGTCTTGCCTTGGGAGCAGGCTCCTCAAAGGCTCTGTCCTCTTTCATTCTTTCGCTCTTTGCCGCTCTGGGCACACGAATCTTTTTCTTCTCTTCCTTTGCCTCGTCCTGCGCCGGTGCGCCGACCTCCTCAAGGGGTGCGTCAGCGTCGTCAATACCCATCGCGCCCATCAGCATATCCATGAACTTGCTCATGATTTTTCCTCCTAAACTAACCTGCAAAATTTATTTGAACAAAGCTGTTCCTATACGAACCATATGAGAACCTTCCTCAATAGCCGTTTCAAAATCGCTGCTCATTCCCATAGATAATTTGTCCATACTGATATTATCATATTTTTTTGCCGAAATGTCAACAGCTAACTGTGATAATTGTGCAAAAATTCTTCTTATTTCGTCATTTTGCGCAAATTTGGGTGCCATGGTCATCAATCCGCACACCTTTACGTGAGGCATGGCCGATACCTGCTGCATAAAATCGTATGCCTCGGCGGCGGTCATGCCGCTTTTTGACTCCTCGCCCGATATATTCACCTCGGCAAGGATGTTCATAACCCTGCCGTGCTTTGCGCACTGACGGTCTATCTCGGCGGCGAGGGGCACTGTGTCAACGGAGTGAATCATGCACACCTTGTCGGCAATGTATTTAACCTTGTTGCGCTGAAGATGACCTATGAGATGCCAATGCACGTCGCCGCGAACCTTGTCGTATTTTTCGAGCAGCTCCTGAACACGGTTTTCGCCGAGCTCGGTGAGCCCGAGGGCGACCGCCTCGTTTATTTCGTCAACGGTGCGCGTTTTCGTCACGGCAATCAGCGTGACGGACGACGGGTTTCTGCCGCTGCGCTCGCAGGCGGCGGATATCCGCGCGCGGATGTTTTCAAGATTTTTTTGTATAGACATAATAAACATCTCCTAAAAGATTTTGAATTTGTATAGAGGCGAGGGGGTGTATATTTTATTTTGCAAACCGATAACAGCCGCACGGTATGCGTAGAAAATATTCCGTCAGAGGCTGTGTATGTGTTTTTTATTCTAAGACGACGAGTTCAGCGCTACTGCGCTGCCGTCCGAGGAGTCAAGAATAAAAAATACATACACAGACTACACAAGTTTTAATGCGTGTCAAAATATAATATACATCACCGAGCCAAAGCACAAATCGCATTGTTAATCGGGTCGATGATGTCGCCGAGCCGCGTCTAAACAATTGGATTATAATTATAAAAGGTCTTCGCGCATCATTGACTTTATCGACAAAAGATATTCGGTCGGGGCCATACCGGTGCATTTTTTGAATTGCCTTGAGAAATAATGAATACCCGAATATCCGAGTATTTCGGATATTTGGGTAATATTATAATTATCCTCACGCAGATATTTTTTTGCAAGCTCGATTTTTAAGTATATAAAATAACCGAGGGCGCTTCTTCCGAAGCTTTCGTTAAAAACAGCCTCTATCTTAGTTCGGTTGGCTCCGCTGTATTCCATTAACTCATTCAGCGAAATGTTTCTTGTGATATTCTCGTTCATATAGTTTACCAAAAGGTTAATCAGGCCGTTGTCGCTGTGTATATTTCCTGTGCTTTTTCGGCGGGTTTGAGGGCTATTCCGAAGGAACAAAATCAAGAATTCACAGAGATACATTTTAATAAGCTGTTCTGATGCAAACGGAATGTTCTTTCTTCGGAGCAGCCGCGTTGTGTATGGATCGTTGAGGGGGACGCTGAAGGCATTTGTAAATTCGAATATTATCTGAGAAAGGAGTTCTTTCTGCTTCTGACCGACGGGAAGAAGCTTGTTTTCAAAATAACGCATAGCCGGTGAAGAAGATTCAAATGTTATAATAGTAACGTTTGCCGCGCTCACTCCGTTGGCCTTTATGTTGTGCCACTCATTTGGCTTGTGAAAGATCACATTTCCCTGTTCTAAAACAAAGCTTTTGTCATCCGAAAACACAGTCACGTTTCCTCTGTCCGCATATACAAGCTCCCAAAAGTTGTGTTTTTCGCCCGTAAAGCTAAACTTCTTTGAGTATTCAAAGTAATGCACCGTATACAGTTTATTTATTTTGATTTCTTCGTTTAATCGTACACCGATATAATCAGCCATTATTTACACACTCCTTTTCGGATATTATAACAGCATTATAAAAAGATTTCAACACATTTTTGCTGAAAGTGCAAAATAAAATGATATTTGTGCAAATACAACTAAAACAAACGGTAGTATTATATAGTTGAGAGTTTATATGAGGGAGGTAATGTGAAAGATGAAAATAACAGTGTGTGAAAACTATGATGAAATGTCAGAGAAAGCAGCGGAAATAGTTGCGGAGCAAATAAGAAAAAATCCAAAAAGTGTTCTCGGTCTGGCGACGGGGTCAACCCCTGTCGGAATGTATGATGAACTTTCTAAAATGAATAAATCGGGCGAAATTGACTTTAAAACCATCCGAACATTTAACCTTGACGAGTATTATCCGCTGACGGCAGACAATGAACAGAGCTATCACTGTTTTATGAACAAGAACTTCTTTTCAAAAATAAATATTGATACCAACAACACACATATTCTTGACGGAATGTGTAATGACACGGAAAAAGAATGTGAAAATTTTGAGAAGCTTATAGGCGAGAACGGGGGCATCGACCTACAGATACTCGGTATAGGTCAAAACGGTCATATAGGTTTTAACGAGCCGAGCGAAAACCTAAATTCAAAGACGCATTTGACCAATCTTACCGAGGACACAATAAAGGCAAACTCAAGGTTCTTTGACGATATTTCAGAGGTGCCGAAAAAGGCGCTGACAATGGGAATGGGAACTATATTAAAGGCAAGGAAAATTATTCTTCTTGCCGCCGGGAAAAATAAACATAAAGCGGTCTCGGAACTGCTGACGAGTAATATTTCAACAGAGATGCCCGCATCGATGCTTAAGCTTCACAGCGATGTTACGCTTATTTGCGACAAAGATGCATATTCAAACGAGAGAATAGGTGTTGATATTGGCGGAACAGAGGTGAAGTTCGGTGTTTTAAATGAGAACGATGAGACGGTATATAAAACCCAAATATCATCGGCTTGCTTAAATTGCGATGAGCTGATAGACAGCATAGCCGATAAATGCCGGGAAATAATGAAGGAGTATTGTATATCGGGCATCGGAGTCGGAACGGCTGGCATAATCAGGGACGGAATCGTAAATGCAGTTAATCTGCCTTTTAAGGATATTGATTTGAAAAAGGAACTTGAAAACAGGCTGAACATCTCTGTGAAGGTGTCAAATGACGCAAACTGTGCGGCTTTGGGCGAAGCGGTTTGCGGAATCGGTCAATCCGTCAAAAACCTTGTTATGGTTTCTCTTGGCACCGGTGTAGGCGGCGGAATAATCATTGACGGAAAGATTTATGAGGGCAAAGGAAGCGCGGGCGAAATTGGACACTTTCCTATTAATTTTGACGGCGAAAAGTGCAGCTGTGGATTGAACGGATGCTTTGAGCAGTATGCGTCGGCCGCGGCTTTGATAGGTATGGCCGAGAAAGCGGCAAAAATTAATACCGACAGTATTTTGTATAAGCTGTATATTGAAAACAGAAACTCATTAAACGGAAAACTTTTCTTTAGAGCGGTTAATGAAAAATGTGCTGTTGCCGCAGAGGTTTTGGATAAGTATATAAACCGCCTTTCAATAGGAATAAAAGGCATTATAAATGTGTTTGACCCCGATATGATAGTGTTGTCGGGAGGTATAACAAATGCAGGGGATACCCTTCTTACACCGCTTAAGGACAGACTTAATTCTGATACCCCAATCGCTATTTCAAAATTAAAAAGTGACGCAGGTATTGTAGGGGCAGCTCTTTTAGTGTAAAATAGATTTTATATAAGTATAACGATTTATAAGTTAAAAATCATAAATTTATAAAAGGTGATTCAAATGAGAGCAATAATAAACGCCAAAATAGTAAACAAAGATTCGGTTACCGAAAGCGGAGCGGTTATATTTGATGATAAAATAAGAGAGGTCGGGGAAGGACTGCACATAGGCGGGTGTGAGATAATTGACGCGCACGGGGATTATGTTATGCCGGGGTTTATAGACATTCACATTCACGGGTATAAAGGCTTTGACACATCCGACGGTGACAGAGACGGGATTATAAGTATGGCAAGGAACCTTCCCCGAAACGGAGTTACAGCATTTTGCCCGACAACAATGACTGTTTCCGAAAATGAGATACAGCGTGCGCTTGACGTTATAAAAGAGCTGAAAAAGAAAAACGAAGGGGCGAAAATTCTCGGCGCAAATGTCGAAGGGCCGTTTATAAATCCCGAAAAGAAGGGCGCACAGGATGCAAAATACATAAAACGCCCGAACATCGATTTTGTTATGCAGAATCGTGACATAATAAGGCTTATTACCATTGCTCCGGAAATGGATGAGGAGTTTAAATTCGTTAAATACATTTCAGAAAATACCGATATTACGGTTTCGGTGGGACACACAAACGCAACATATAAGCAGACCTCTGAGGCTTTCAAAAACGGGGCAAGACACGTCACGCACCTGTTTAACGCGATGACACCGTTCGATCACCGCGAGGTAGGTGTAATCGGCGCAGCGCTTGAAAATAACACAGTCAGCTGTGAACTGATAGCCGATACGTTTCACGTCAGCCCGGTACTTTTTAATATGGTTCAAAAGCTCAAAGGCGATAAGCTTGTTCTTATCACGGATTGTATGAGGGCGGGCGGTATGCCCGACGGAGAGTATACGCTTGGCGGTCAGCCTGTAACTGTCTACGGAATCGAGTGCAGGCTAAAGGATGGAACGATTGCCGGAAGCATTCTGACGATGGATAAGGCGGTAAGAAACTTTTTAAAGCATACCGGTCTGCCTATATATACTGTTGTGAATATGGCATCGCTGAATGCGGCAAGGGTCATAGGCGAGGATAAAATGAGAGGGTCTGTTGAGAGAAATAAATATGCCGACCTTGTAATAGCCGATGAAAATATAAATATAAAAGCTACAATAGTTCACGGCGAGACAGTATAATAGATTTGAAAAGAACATAGGTGAAGATTATTTTTTAAAGCTTATAGTATGTACACAATCAAAAAATTCTCCTTTAGGCAGGGTGATGATATCATGATTGTGCATTATATTACAGTCGCTGTCAACATAATCGGGGAGGCCGTTCCACGGTTCGATACAAATAAATTCCACACCCGGAAGCGTCCAAAGAAGAAGGTTTTTAAAGGTTGAAAAATCAATCCCTGCCGTGTCTCCCGTAATATTGTTTTTAAGCTCAACTCTCTTTGATTTAGGGCCTTTAAATATCAGAGTGTCAAGTTTAAAATAGCTGTATTTCAAGGGAAGTTCGGCAGAGTCATCACTTATTTTAAGCGTTTTATGATTTAAATAACTACCGTCAAGAAGCAGAGTCTCAAACCCTTTCACAGGTTTCAAAAATAAGTGAATAGTTTTCTATACCGCCGTTGCAAGCGTATGCCTCATGTGCTCCGATTGAAAAATATATTGTCTTTATATCCGTGTTTTTCACGGAGTATTTAATATGTATACTGTCATTTTTCAGTTTGTATATAATTCTGAGTTCAAAGCAAAAAGGATAATGTTTTAGTGTGTCAGAGTTCTCTTTAAGCAGAAACACGGTCTCTGTGTCTGTGGCATTTTCGATTTCAAATATGCTCGTTTTTGCGAAGCCGTGCATACCGAGAGAAAATACATTGTCACCTGCTATAAACTTATCTTCCGCAAGTCTTCCGCAAATCGGAAACAATACCGGGGCGTGTCCATTCCATACATCAGACTTTCCGTTTCAGATATACTCTTTCGACCCTTTCTTTAAACTCAGAATTTACGCTCCCAAATCTGAAATTTCCACCGATATATTATCATTTTTAAGCAAGATATTATTCATATATTTTCTCCCGTATCTTTTAGCGTGTTAATCGATTAATTCAATAAATTTTGAATGATTTTCGTCATTTCAGGAAGCTTTTTCTCTATATCGACGGCCAATTTAAACTGTGTCCGACATCTGTCAAGATTATGATTTTCCCTGTGAATTTTAAAATATGTATCGCCGTTTAGATAGTCTGCAAGAAATCGTATTCCGCACTCATAGGTAAGTATTAGCGCTGACAGCGCCAAAAGTTCAATTTCGGTTTCGGTCAGGCAATCCGCTGTTTGTGACAAAAAGCCTTTGGCGAATTGTTCAAACTTTTCAAGGTCAAACCAAATCTTATCAAGATCTGTTTCGTCCTCGGCCCCGCTGGATGCGCCGAAACGAAGCGCATCGCCGAAGTCAAACAATGCCGAACCCGGCATAACAGTATCTAAGTCGATTACACAAGACTTTTCGTTATTGTCTTTGTCAAACAGGATATTGTTAAGCTTGGTGTCGTTGTGTGTGACGCGAAGCGGAACCGAACCGTCTTTCATCTTATCGGTTATTCGTGACGCATACTTGCTGAATTTTCGCGCAAACTCAATCTCTTTTTTTGCATATTCCAATCTGCCCGCCGAGTTATTTTCTATTGCCTGCTCCAATTGTTTAACTCTTTCGGGGGTATTATGAAAATCTTTGATTGTCTCATAAAGACTGTCTGCCGGAAAGCCGTTGAGCATCGCCTGAAATTTTCCGAATGCACACCCTGCGTAGTAAAGCTGTATCGGACTCTTAACCAGGTCATAACTTATCGAATTCTCTATAAACAGATATATTCTGAAATAGTTTTTATCGTCCGCCTTATAATAACTCTTTCCGTCCTTCGTGAAAATAACCGTAAGCGTTTCGCTTGCCGGATTTCCGCCGTTTTCCTCAATCTTTTTTGAAAGAAACCGTGTCACATTGACGATGTTATTCATTACTTGTGCCGGGTTTTCAAATACATTTGTGTTAATCCGCTGAAGAATAAATCTCGGCGCCGTTTCACATAAATATGTATCGTTTATATGGCCGTTACCGTAAGGCTGAATATTTGTATCTATATCAAATTTTGAACATATCTCGCTTAAATTAAATTTATCAGATGCCATTGTAATAACCCTTTCCGATTTTCTCTCTCATCGCTTTTGCTACCGTCTCTCTGTCCTCTTTATATGTCACTCCGTACCATTTTTCGGTGCAGTCTAAAACCTTTATCTTATAATTGTATCTATGTATCATATTATCGATAACGGTCGGAATATAAAATTCATTTTTCAGCGGATTTTGCATATTATCCAAAAATTCTGTAAAATCTCTTTCGACATATTCAAAAACTTTGGGAGTCAGCCCCCACATATTCATAGATACAATCGCGTCAAGCGGAATTCCGCTGTTTCTGTCGAGGGAGGTATGTTCCGTTATGCTTTTTAGGTATCCGTTTTCGGTTTCGCATACACCGCGGCTGACTGTGCCGTTCTCGGTCAGGGTGTTACCGAGCTTAAAACCGACCATACACATCTCATCTGAATTTTTCAGGCTGTCGCATATAAGCTTAAATGACGAACTCCCGTAATAATCATCTGCGTTTATAAGCGCAAAAGGGGTGTCTGCCTTGTCCCTTGCACAGTACACAGCGTGACCTGTGCCCCACGGCTTTGTCCTGCCCTGCGGAACAGTCCTTCCGGCGGGAAGATAATCCATATCCTGAAAGACGTATTCTGTGTCAATCATATTTTCTATACGCTTGCCCGCCATTTCACGAAAATCCTTTTCGATGTCACGGCGAATGATAAATATAGCTTTGTCAAACCCCGCCTTAACCGCGTCATAAATAGAAAAATCAAGAATTATTTCTCCGTTTGGTCCTATCGGGTCAATTTGTTTCAGCCCGCCATTACGACCAATGTTGTTTTGTTATTCACTTTTATCCCTCCGCATTACAATATAAATAGCCACGTGCAAAACTCTAAAAGTGCAGAGTTCGTGCTGTTTTACGGATATGGCAAATCCGTTTTGTCACTATAAATTTAATATTTAATATATAGAAAAAACCGCTCTGATTTGGTATAATATAGTTATCAACAAAAACTCACAAAGGAGAGTGGTTTTTATCTATCGTCAAGAAATTTTAAAAGACATCAGTCTTTTTACTTCACAACCAAAAGCTAAATTTTGCGATGAACCATTCATCAATTTGGATTTAAGCTGTATTCCGGCTTACAATTCCAAAATCGGTCGTGCCGGTTATAGCAATCATTCTATGATTTGTGCCTTTATCGTTATGAAATGCGAGGGTTTCTCTCAAATTTCCGACTTACACGATTATCTGTCAAATAACTTAATTATTGCCCATTACTGTGGCTTTGACATATCTCGTGACTTGCCCTCTTATGCAAAATTCACCGGATTTATCCGTGAATTTGATAAAGATATGCTTCAAACCGTTATGCAGTCGCGGGTATTGAAAGCCGCCGGTTTATCTTTGATTGATTCATCTTTTATCGCTTTGGACGCAACTCCCGTTAAGGCTAATGTTTCTAACAACAATCCAAAATCCTTTAAAAAGGATAAGTTTTCTAAAGCCTCTCCTCCAAAGACTGACAAGGATTGCAGACTTGGTGTTCAAACCGCTTCAAATCAGCATAACGAAAAGAAGTATGAATTTTATTGGGGTTACAAAAATCATATTCTTGTCGACTGTATATCGGGCTTACCCGTTTGTGAATTAACAACCGGCGCCAATGTTTCCGACAGTTCCGTAACTCTTGAAATACTCAAAAGAGCAAATTCCTTTCTCCCTTTGACCGAGTGTTCATTTTTGGCTGACAAAGCCGTAAATTTCATTTTGTTAAGTTAAATGAAAGTTGAGACCTTGAACTCCTTATGGTATAATGGTTTTACCCCTAAAACCTATACCTCCCTGAAAATCAGAGAAAGGAGATCAAGATCTCATGGATAAAATTATACCAAATTGTTGCCCAAGATGCAACTCCAAAAAACTTTATAAATATGGCAAAGACAGATTTGACAATCAAAAATATCAATGCCCTATTTGTAAACATCAATTTGCTCCCGATTCCCCCAAAAAGGTGAATCCTCGCAAATATCCTTCTTGCCCTGTCTGCGGCAAGTCTGCTTTTCTTCATCACGACTACGATGATTATTCAAATTACCGTTGTTCTGACAAGAAGTGCAATCATTCTTTCTTTCAAGCTAAGTCCATCGTGAAGTCGCCTCCGTCTATGTCAAACATTATCAGTAAGGATAACTTCAAACGTATGAGACACAGCTTACACTTAGTCATTACTGCTCTCACCCTGTTCTACATAGGTGGTACATCTTTTCGCAAGATTACTACAATGCTTGAAATCCTATACAATATCAAAGTATCTCACGTTACTATTAGTGACCGGTGTAAAAAGTTTGCCCCCATTTTTCACTCTAAAATGCTCACTCTTATGCCATTAATGAACTTTGACTCCGATGCAAGAATCCATTTATGTTATATTTATATAACAACTCACCCATTATACGGTTTCGGTATGACGGCATAGCAATAAATCTGTTCGGAAGATTAAATTTTCCCTCACAGCAGCAGTAATATGCCCAAACATTTTTAACTCCGTGTTCTATAAAGTCATCTATTGTCAGTATTGTTGAAACAGGAGTGTCTATATATCCCATTTTGTATATTTCGTAATGCGAGATTGCATCAATTAAATTAAAGTCTTTAAGATACGGCTTTATAAATTTAGAAATCGTTCCGTATCTTTCTATTTGCCCGCTCTGCGGCTCGTCAGATATATGAAAATATATTTTTTTGCTGTCCCAATTATCTTTGAGAAAGGCTGTAAGTTCAGGCAAGAGCTGCTTGAGAAAATCTTTGTACTCATCGGAAAGAGAATCGGTATGCCAACCGAATTTTTTAATATTCTTTCCGTTTTCTCTTACCACAATTTTTGGAGTATTATTGGCACCCCATTGCGAAAAGAGATGTGAGATTTCTATATACTCTATTTTGTTCTTTTTACACATTTCGAACCAGCGTTTAAGCTTGTCGAAACCGAATGAATATACTCCGTTCGAGAACTCAACGTCTATAAGCTGAACAGTCGGAACACAGCCGACCTCATAGATTTTTATGTTGCCGCTGAGATCAGAGTTAACGGTGATGTTTACACGTTCCGCTCCATACCATTACGAATCGCCAATAAAGGTAACCTGATACGAAAAACGTTCGCTCAAAAGACAACTGTACTCGTTAAATTCCGCTGCGCTGTTCTCCGCTGTCGGAAGAATCTTCTCAAGAGAAGATACATTTTTAATTTTAAACATAGCTTTTGCTCTTTTTAAGCATTAGGTTAATTTATAAGCTCATTATAAACCCGTTTGACAAAAAAGTATTTGCACAATATTCAATTTATTTTGTATTTTTATAACCGACTATAAATTTGCGAAAATAGAAATTTTAATAATATTTCTTTGCAGTATGGTACACATATACATTTGAGATTGTGATAGTGGAGAAATCAGAAAATTGATGACAGATGTCTTCGATGACAAAATTTTTAATATTCCAATAAACCAAGATAGTGAGTATCATTATATTAGCTATGTTACAGATTGTTGCACTAATAAACATAGCGGAGATATAAAAATATTTGTTAAAAAGTATTTTAGAGGTACAACTCATTAAATGAAATTGTCAACTGCATATCAGCATCCAAATAATTTAATTTATGCTCGTGGACGCAGTATATTTTTGAATTGCATATGCACGTACGGTGGTGCGAGAGGAGCAAAGATTCAGAGCTCGGAATATTATTCAGATATACCTAAATAATACATTCGCCAAGCAGCAGTGTCTACAGATTTCTTGCGCGTTTCATGAAAATTAAAATTGTGTCCAAGTCTTATTTACCCAAGCGGACAAATTCATGCCGTACATCTCTTTTTCTACCTTTCCGGCACAACATATACCTCGTTGTTGAGCATCGATGTCATGATGACAACATACTTGCCGTCCTTCACCATGGTGTAGGTCACGCTGAAGCCGCCCATGTCTATATTATAGCTTGAATATCCGACAGATGACAAAAAGCTCATGTATTCCATCGCTTCTATCATGCCGCCGTCATATATATACACCGTCTCGCCGCCGCGCAGAGCGTCGGTGCGCTTGAGCAGATAGCCACACACATATTCGTATGTCGGCACCTCCGTGCCCTCATAGAACATGGCTTCGTTTTCTCCGTTTTCGCCGCTGTCCTCATTCTCACCGCCGTATTCTCCGTCCGGCATTTGCTCCGATTCGTTGCCGTCAGACGGGTTTTCCGCCGTCTGCGAGTCCGTCTGCACCGTACCCGGAAAAAGATATACACAGGGCACGGAATCAACCGCGGCAATCTTTATACCAACCTTGAAATTCTCAAATGCATAATAATATGTTTTGGAATAATCGTCGCCCAAAATCATGGAGTCATATTCATAGCCGAGCTTTGAACAGAGGAGTTCTCCGTATTCATGCGCCTTTTGCTCGGGAACATTTTCGTACACATAGTAAACCTCGCCGTCGAGCGAATCCGTTGCGGTGCGCGTAAAATGCCCGGTGCCTACCGCCGCACCGAGCTCGGGCAGCAGTGTGGGCGTATCAGGCAGATAATTCACCGTCTCGCCGCGGTAGAGCACGGCGGAGCTTGCGCTCTCATACCAATCCACGCTGTAACCGACGCTCTCCGCGACCGCTCGCACGGGCAGATATGTCACGCCGCCGTCCTCAAACGAAGCGCAGGGCAGCGCCCTGACCGCGCCGTTCACCGTCATGTCGGCTCTGCCTATAATCAAGGATATGTCGTCACCGCCGCGGTGCGCGCGGACGGAGTTGTCCGCGCCGCTCCACTCCACGGTGAAACCGAGTTTTTCAAAAAAAGCGCGCAGGGGTATCACAGTGTTGTCAGCCACAAGTCTGCCGGACGCGGCGATATACTCGCCGTCCGCATACACATGAACCGTGTCGCCATGAGCGGACGCGCCCATGAAAAGACACGCCGCGGCACAGGTGCAAAAGAGCACCGAGAGAAAAAGCTTTTTCATATCAATTCACACTCCGCAGTTATTTTCTGTCGGTTATGCCGACGTCAGCAAAGCAGTAGCCGTCATTCCACGGCGTTGCGTCGCTCCAGATACATTTTTCCTTGTAAAAACTGCCCGGTCCTGCAAAATATGTCTCGCCTTCCGCAAGGTGAAACGGCCCCTCAAGATTGCGCAGATTGTTGATGAGTGTAAGCTCAACGGTGTTTTTGCCGCCGTGCATGAACTTCGACACATCCGCACGGTAGGGTTCCCACATGAACTTGCCGGCATCGGCTCCGTTGACCTTTGCCTTGACCACATTTATGCCGCATTTTTCAAAATCAATCACTTCGCCGTCAGCCGCGTCAAATTCCTTTTCGACCGTTATGCTGCCGGCAAAGAACGGGAATCCTTGACGCGATATCTTGTCGAGTGTGATTTTCTTCTTAGGCTCGGCTATGACAAACTTGCCGCTGAATCTGTATGCGTTTTTGTCAAGCTCCTCCACACTGCCGTCGCACTCCACGGAGAAATCGCCCGCGAGATAAATCTGCTCTATCTCCATGTCAAATGTAAGCTTGTTTTTCTCCGATTCAAACTTTTTGCCGTTTTCAATGTTCTTGTAAACCTGTTCCGACTGACGGAAATCCACATCTATCCTAATGACATTTTTGCCGAGGACGAATTTGTCCGCCACATCTATCTTGCGGAAAGACTTGTCGGAAAAGTAGCCGCAGTCGGTTTTGTCAATCCTCTCTCCATTGACGGAGATGTCCATTATCTCGGGAGTCTCGCACACAAGGAACAGGCGGCTCGGCAGATATTTTGCCTCCACCTTGTATTCACAGGTGATGTGTGTCGGCTTCATGCGGTCTATGGCGCGATACATGGCGTTGAGAATATATCCGTTTTTCTCCTCAAGCACCCCGTCGAAATAATAATCGCAGTAATCAAGGGTGATTGTGTTGTCGCTGCACTCCTTGATATTCCACTCGCCGCCGAGGTCTATCGCCTTTTTGTCACCCTCGTGCGCGGCATACATAGCCGTCACGCCGCTGTGGTCGTCTATCACAACGAGAGATTCATATTTGCGGAAAGTATGTTCACCGTAAAAATCGCTCAGCTCTCCCGTGGTGATGTCCATGACCTTGTTGCCGCAGGCTATGTGAGCGGTATAGGTCTCCTCGGTGCTGTTGACAAAATAGTACATATCAAAATCTTCGTAGTGTCTCTCGCAATACGTAATCTGCGGAACATCGATTATCATGTTGTCCTCAAGCGAATCCGCCGTGACTATGCTGCCGCCGTTTGCCGCAAATTCGCCAAGCAGTTTTTCGGTGTTTTCAAAGAACACCTCATGCTCGGGCACAATCACCTTAGAATACTTTTTCTTTCCTATGACAAAATACCTGCCGTCCACGCTGCCGTGACGCTCCATCATGGTTTCGTCACCAAGGTGGAAATTTATGTGCTTGCGCTCAAGCGTCTTAAGCATATCGCAGAACCGCTCATTAAGTTTATCTATTCTCTCCCAATAGTCATCGGCATTGTCAAACATCACCCATGCTGTGGTCTGCGGATGAATAACCAGCACCTCCACACCGTCGTCTCCGCCGGCGAGCAGCATACCTATGCGGCTCATGGCGTCGTTAAATGTCCTGTATTCATTCCACCAGGGCTGCTGAATATACATTGCCGGAGGGTAATCCCTCTTACGCAGGCCCCTGTTGGAGTAACCCTCGAGGTGCTGGCAAAGCAGATTTATGCCGCGCACCATCTGATACTCAAAAATCCACTTGAGCTCATCGTGTCCTACATTGTGTCCGCACATGGCGAAAGTTTCGGAGAGGACGTGCTCCTTCCCCGTCTGCCGTGCAACCGAACCGACCTGGTAGGGCGTGAGCGAATAGCAGTTGTGTCTGCCGAGCCAATCCATGCCCGGTACGGTGAAATATTCATAATGCGGCATACACGCGCCGTTTGTAACAATCTGTGACGGCAGGCTTTCCTCCATAACTAAGTGTCCCGTAAACTTAAATCCGTGCTCATTGCACCAATCGTAAATCTGTTTCATAAAGTTTTTTGAAAAAAGATTCGTGATGAGCTTCCAAAAACGTACTCTGGTAGTTTTGTAGTCGCCCACGGGCTTGAACAGCTCAATCAGTCTGTCAGTCAGCTCATCGCCGTATGCCCTTTTGTACTCCTCGGGCAGAATGAAGCTCCACGGAATTCCGTTACGCGAAATCTGCGGCTCGTCGGTAAAGAAGCCGTCAAGCCTGCCCTTGAATTTGTCGTAGTACGGCTGATAAATCTCGTCGATAAAGCACTTTATAACTTCGCCGTCGAGCGTATCCACATAAAACGGATTCACGTCATAATAAAAATGATAGCCGTCCTTATTGACTATGGTGTGCTCGCCGTCGCACTCCCCCTCGGAGCAGCGCAGATATTTCTGCTGATATTTAAGCCCTTTTCCGTTGACTATGCCGCCGCCGAATCCGCTGGGCCAGCCGTTCTCGTCATATGCCCATGGGTGCATTCCGTTTTCCTCGCACTTATCCGCGCACACGCCGACATTCTCGAACCATTCGCCGCCCATGTACTCGGTTTGCAATCCGCCGCGGGCGTGCATGAAAAATCCTCCTATGCCCTGAGCGCACATCTTGTCAATCTGTTCTGCGGTTTCCGCCGTGTCCAGCTTTTCATTCCACGACCAAAAAGGTATCGGGCGGTATTCCTTGGGTACATTTTTAAAATCCATAATTAAAAATTCCTTTCGTAAGTTATTAAATATCAATATAATTTGAAAACTTAAGCGGCAAATTTGCCTTGTATATGTGCGATATATCCGACAGACACAGGCAATACGGCGCCGTGATGCCGTCATCATTGTTTGCAAAATCAAGTATCGTAACTCCCGTGTGACTTATGCCGAAGCCTGCCATAAACAGATGCGGCGGCACGCTGAGCAAGTGCGACAGCCACAGCGAGATGAGCCCTCCGTGGCAGAACACCGCCACGCGATCGTTGTTTGCCGCGGTTATGCGATACACTCCGCCCTCTCTCACATAGCCGTGCCGCGAGAGAAATTCGTCCGATTTTGCGCATATTTTGTCATACTCGGCTTTCGCGTCGATAGTATCGAATATCGGCGCTTTGTACCAGCTGTCGCCGAGAGCTGCGCCCCCGTCCTTCAAAAAACGCGTATTGGTTACATTGAATGCAAATTCCTTTTCGCCGCTCGGCATGGTCAGTGAAAATCTGTCGTCAACCTCGCGCGTCCATTCCTCAATGTTAAGCCCCAACCCGAGCATATCGCAGGTAGCCCCTGCGGTCTCCACGGCTCTGCCGCTCGGCGACGAATACACCGCGGTCAGCCCATGCACCGCAAGGCGTTTTGCCAGTGCCTGCGCCTGCATTCTGCCCTTTTCCGTGAGTGTGTCGGGGTTATATATCGGCTCTGCGTGTCTTATCAGATATAAAAGCATTTTTCTTCACTTCTCCTCGGTTTTTTATCAGTCGGCGACTATCTCGATCTCGTCGTCCGCCGTCTTGGGCGCCTTTTGCTCGGTTTCCGGCGGTGTTTCTCCGCCGTCGGGCTTCGCCTCCGCATCGCCTGCGGAGCTCTCCGTCCCCGAGCCGCCTTCGGTTGTTTTTGCTTCGCTGCCGCCCTTTACTTCGGCAGATGTCGTCTGAGATTTCTGCTCCGTCACTTGGGGTTCCGGGGCTTTTGTAAATTCGTCCGTACCCTCCGCCTCGCACATAAATTCCTCAAAATCTATGGCAAACACGATTTCGGCAGTCTTTTCGCTGTATTCGAGCGGCAGAGCAACCGCGGCAAGGAGCTTTGTCTCGCCGAGACCTTTTGCAACGCCCTTTGCGGCATATTTTCTGCCGTCCTCGCTCATCATATATTCCATATCGTAGCTTTCGTTTCCGTACAGTGCGCACACGCTGACAAGCTTTTGAAAATCTCTGTCCTCAAATCCCTTGTTGGAAACAGTCATCTCCGCCACGAGATAAATTTCGTCCTTGGCGCAGTCGGAGGTTTTGGGCGCATTGTCATACAGCTTGCGCGAATAGCCGATTCTATCGAGCTTGACCTTAAGCTCGGTGTTGCTCATGCTCTGCCCCTCATAGATGCGCTCCATTGTCTCGTCAATATCCGGCGGCGTGTACTCCGCCTCATATGTGGCGGTGCGCAGGCGAATTTTCAGCCTGTATTTTTCGGCAGCCTCCATGGGCACCTCCACCGCCATGTGCAAGGTAACCGTTTCGTTTGTGCTGATTTTTTCCGTGGCGGAAAGATTTTTGTTGTCGTCGGTCTCCACGGCGGATACCGAATCCGTGTACTCCACGCCCGACACCGCTCCCACGGCGCTCAGCGTGCCCACTGCGTCTGCCGCCAAATCCGCCTTTTTGCTCTTAAAGCGAAACACCGCGTCAATGTACTGCATACCCTTGCCCACAGGTTCCAGGTATGTGCCGAAATGCAGGCTCGGCTGCATTTTTTGCGTTGTGCAAATCTTGTCGAGGGTAAAATCGCCGACGCCGTTCACGCTGAATCTGTCGCCGGCCTTGAGCAGCTCGCCCGACACTCTTTTTGTTTCAAAATTTTTATCCGTATTTGTGCAGGCACAGGCAAGGACAGCCGTACACAGTGCAAGAATTACCGTTATGATTTTTTTCAAGCTGTTCATCTCCGATTTTTTGATGTTACAATTACATATAGATAAGTACATTTTATCACAACAGATGCAAAAAATCAATCCCGAACAGGATGTTTTGTTGACAAAAAAAGACTGATATTTGACACGGGGAGTGAGAAAAAAATGCTTACAAAAAAAGCAAGATAGCCCCCACCTTGTCAAGTAAGGCTATCTTACCAGCACACTTGGCATAACCGTTTGAGGTTTTGCCTTTATCTGTTTTTATTATACATCCGAAAATCGGTTTTATCAACCGCAAAATTTTCGATATTTTCAATATCTCGGCTCATTTATCGCAGCAGTGTCCGCACGCCTCGCAGTTATTGAACTGCGACGCATCATACTCAATGCCGTTCTTTTTGTAATAATCCTCTATTGCCGCCTTTATTGCCTCCTCGGCAAGCACAGAGCAGTGCAGCTTGTGCGCCGGCAGACCGTCAAGAGCCTCGGCAACAGCCTTGTTTGTAAGCTTCATTGCGTCGGAGAGCGGTTTGCCCTTTATCATCTCCGTTGCCATAGAGCTTGACGCTATGGCAGAACCGCAGCCGAATGTCTCAAACTTGACATCGGATATGATTCCGTCATCTATCTTAAGATATATCTTCATTATATCTCCGCATTTTGCATTGCCAACCTCGCCGACGCCGTCGGCATTCTCTATAACGCCCACATTTCTGGGGTGCTTGAAATGATCCATTACCACATCACTGTACAAAGCCATGATAAAATCCCTCCAGTCAGTTTTTCATCTATTTATTTAAGTATAAACTCTTTCTTGCCGCTCACCTTGTCGCGCCACAGCGGAGACATATTGCGCAGATAATCCACAACCTCGGGGATTGCGCGCAGCATATAATCCACGTCCGCGTCGGTGTTTTCCTCGCTGAGCGAAAGGCGCAGCGAACCGTGAGCCACCTCATGAACTCTGCCTATGGCAAGCAGCACGTGGCTCGGGTCGAGCGAGCCGGAGGTACACGCAGAGCCGGACGACGCGCAAATGCCCTTTTCATCGAGCAGCAGCAGCAGGCTCTCGCCCTCTATCCCCTCAAAGCAGAAGCTTACATTGCCCGGCAGGCGGTTTACCGTGTCGCCGTTGACTGCCGAGTGAGATATCTTTGACAAGCCTTCAATAAGCCTGTCGCGCAACGCGGACACCTTGGCTGCGTTGTCATCTATCTTTGCGCAGATTTCCTTAAGCGCCGCCGCCATGCCCATTATGCCGGGAATATTCTCCGTGCCGGCGCGTTTGCCGCGCTCCTGCGCACCGCCCTCTATGATGTTGGTGAGCGGTATGCCCTGACGTGCATACAGAAAACCTACTCCCTTAGGCCCGTGGAACTTATGCGCCGAGGCAGACATCATATCAATGTTCTGCTCCTTGACATCTATGCGGATATGACCCGTCGCCTGAACCGCGTCCGTGTGGAAGGTGACGCCTTTTTCCCTGCACACCGCGCCGATTTCGGCAATCGGCATAACCGAGCCAATCTCATTGTTGGCATACATAATAGTGACAAGACAGGTGTCGGGGCGGATTGCCGCCTCAACCTGTGCCGCCGTCACTGTGCCCGTCTCCCCGACGGGGAGCAGCTCTATCTCAAAGCCCTGTTTCTCAAGCTTTTTTAGAGTATGCAGCACCGCATGGTGCTCAAATGCTGTTGAAATAATATGCTTTTTGCCCTTTCTCTCACCGATTTTCGCGACAGAGATTATAGCCTGGTTGTCAGCCTCGCTGCCGCCCGATGTAAAGGTGATTTCCTTCGGCGAGCAGCCTATGCACTCAGCCACGGTCTCGCGTGCCTTGGTAAGCGCTTCTGCCGCCTCCTGCCCAACGCTGTGCAGGCTGGAGGGGTTGCCGTAAATCTTGTCCATATAGGGCAGCATGGCATCTATTGCCGTGCGGCTCATCTTGGTTGTCGCCGCATTGTCCGCATATATTGTCATTGTATCGTCTCCTTAAGCCGCGGACGGATTTTAGTTTCTGTCCGCATTGTAATGTAGTTTTTTAATTACCTATATACCTTGTGGGTTAATATGATTATATCATAAGATACCCGATATGTCAACGCCGTTTGACAAAAAACATCGCAAAGGTTCCCTGCGCTCCGAACCGCCGGCATATATTAACCCCCGTTTGCCATACTTACAAGATCCGCAAGCGATATCCCGTCAAGATAATCGGAAATAAGCGAATCGAGCTTCTGCCACAGCGGCAGTGTGCTGCATGACGCCGCGTTGGCGCAGCGGTGCGACTTAAGCCCCATGCACGACACCGGCGCGAGGTCTCCCTCCGCCGCGCGCAGAATCTCGCCGACCGAGTAATCCTCAGCGTTTCGGTTGAGCCTGTAACCGCCGCCCTTGCCGCGGTGACCGTCTATTATGCCCTCCTTGGACAGCACGGTTATGACAGCCTCGAGGTATTTTCCCGATGCCGACATATGCTGCTCCTCGGCAATGGATTTGAGCGGCACAAACTCGCTCCTGTCATGAGATGCCAGAGCAATCATTACTTGCAGGGCGTATCTGCCCTTGGTGGAAATAAGCATTGTTTATCTCTCCGATTCAATAGTATTTCTTAATTATGCTATTATCATACCACAAAGAAAACAAAAAGTCAAAATTCTAAGATTTGCGTACAAACACAAAAACATACACCATCTTCCCCCTAAATATTCTAAAACTATTTTCAATCGTAATTCCAAATAATATTTAATTTTACATATGAAAAGACCCCTTTCATCAGACTTATTTCTGTCTGACAAATGGGGTTCACTTCACTATAATATTCTGTTGCTTTTTCTGTACTCCCTCGGCGATACGGAGATTTTCTGCTTAAATCTCTTGGAAAAGTAAAATTCATTTTCATAGCCGCATCGGCGCGCTATGTCATACATATTCATATCCGTTGACAGCAGCAGGCGTTTTGCATGGGTCAATCGAATTTCCGTCAGCTTGTCCGAAACGGACATACCCGTCTCCGCCTCAAATTTTCGCGCAAGCGTGCGATAACTCACATTCATGGCGTTTGCGATATTCTCCACCCTGACATCGCCGTAATATTCCTCAAGATACAATATCACCTGCGCCGCAAAAGTGTTGACAGCCGACGGCTGCGGCACATCGGTGCACCACAGGTCGTACATCCTCATGAGCCATGTAGTAAATTCTGCCTGAATTCGGTATATGCCGCCGTGCAGCTTTATGCGCTCAATATGTGATTCAAAGGGCGCGGCATGAGGAGCACACAACACCTTGGCTATGTCGTTGTCATCATCTGCGGCAATGCTGAAACGGATGCAAATGCCATCGTCGCCCGTCATGTTGTGCCTGTGCGAATGGGGCACCCCGGGCGGTATAATGTACGAATCGCCGGCGTTTATGAGAAGCTCGCTGCCGTTGATATTGGTAAAAAGCGATCCGCACGACACATAGTTGAACTCGAACCATGGGTGATAATGTTCGGCTATGACCCAGTTCTTGGGGTGTTTTGCCCTTTGGGCATAGTTCACCTCAATTCTCATGCCGTTAAATTCAAACGGGCGCATGACGATATTGCCAAGACCGTCCGCGATTTTTTTGATTTTTGCCGTTGTCAACAGTATAACCTCCTGCGAATTTGCCAAAGGCACATGAATTCCGCTGCGCGCATTATTATGCAAGCATTTCATCCGCCAGCTTATCAAGCTGCGCCTTATTTTCGTCCGTCACCGCCGACTTAACCGTGACAACCGTATCGGCAAACTCAAGATTTTTGCCGCCCTCAAGCAGCTGCCTCATAATGCGCGCTGCCGTCGGCGCCCAGCTGCCGTTCTCTGCAAATCCTATACGGCGGTTTTGATAACCCCTCTCACGCAGCGCCTCGATAAATGTGCGCATAAACGGGAAGATGTCGCCGTTGTAAGTGGTGGTGGCAAGCACAAGTTTTCCGTAACGGAAAGCGTCCTCCACCGCCTCTGCCATGTCGCACCGCGCAAGGTCATTAAGCGCAACCTTGGGGCAGCCCTTTTCGCGCAGTCTGTCCGCAAGGTACTCCGCCGCCTGCCTGGTGTTGCCGTAAACCGAGGTGTAGGCAACCGTTACGCCGTCCGATTCCACTCCGTATGACGACCATGTGTTGTAAAGATCCAGATAATAATCAAGATTCTCTGTAAGGACAGGCCCGTGGAGCGGACAGATTTTTTCAATATCAAGTCCGGCAGCCTTTTTGAGCAGACCCTGAACCGGTGCGCCGTACTTGCCGACTATGCCGAAATAATATCTGCGCGCCTCGCACGCCCAGTCCTCGTCCGCGTCGAGCGCGCCGAATTTGCCGAAACCGTCTGCGGAGAAAAGCACCTTGCCGCAATCGTCATAGGTCACGATTACCTCGGGCCAATGCACCATTGGCGCGGTGAGGAATGTGAGGGTGTGCCGTCCGAGACTGAGGGTGTCGCCCTCGCCCACAACAAGCTGCCTGTCGGCAAAATCCGTGCCGAAGAACTGTTTCATCATGACAAATGCCTTGGCGCTCGCCGCAATTCCGGCGGACGGATATTTTTGCGCAAAGGCTGCAATGTTCGCCGAGTGGTCAGGCTCCATGTGCTGTACTATGAGATAATCCGGTGTTCTGCCGCCGAGCGCCGAGTTCAGATTGGCGAGCCATTCGCCGCCGAAACGAGCGTCCACCGTGTCGAACACGGCGATTTTTTCATCGGTGATGACATACGAATTGTATGCCATGCCGTTTTCCACGGTGAATTGACCTTCAAAAAGGTCGATGGTTCGGTCGTTTACGCCAATGTATTTTATGTCATTTGTTATTTGCATGATTGTCTCCTCCTAATTTAATGAATTGCGCTGCGCGCATAATTATGCATTATAAATTACCTCAGCACCGCCACCGCGTCGGCGATGGTTTTCTCCAGTGCTTCGCGCCCGTATTTATCCACCTCTGCCTTATCCTTTGGCCCGTGGGTAAGACACCCTGCACCGCCTATGCAGCCGCCTATGCAAGCCATGCCCTCTATGAAGTTGGCGTCGAGCACGCCTTTGTTCTTTTTGAGCAGAGCCACCTTGCACTGCTCAATGCCGTCGCACGACACTGCCTTGAGTTCAAAATCATCCAGTCCCTGTTCCTTTAAGCCTTGAGCCACGGCGTCGGCAAGTCCGCCGCACCGCGCAAATATTCTGCCGAAATATGACGCGTTATCCAGCACACCGTCGCCGAGCGCAGTGATGTCTATATCCCTGCTGTCAAACAATGCCTGGAGTTCCTCAAAGGTGAGCACAGCGTCAACATAGGGTCTCACACCGTCGAGCCTGACCTCTGCTTTCTTTGCCGTGCACGGGCCTATAAAAACAATCTTCGCATTCTCCGTGGTGTCCTTGATGTACTTGGATATGGTCGCCATAGGCGAAAGATTATGCGATACATTCCCGATCAGCTGCGGAAAGTTTTTCTTTATATAGCTGACAAATGCCGGACAACACGAGCTTGTGAGAAAACCTTTCTCCGCAAGTTCGCGCGATTCCGCCTGCGCTACCATGTCCGCACCGAGAGCCGCCTCTATTACGGTGTGAAACCCTAAATTTTTCAACCCCGTAATCACTTGACCGAGGCGCGCATATGTAAACTGACTGGATATAGACGGTGCAACCACGGCGTATGTCTTTCCGCTGCCCTCCGCCTTGGCGTTCTTTAAGAGTTCCACCACGTCAACAATCTGCGATTTGTCCGTAATTGCTCCGAATGGACACTGGTACACACAAGCTCCGCATGATATGCACTTGTCGTTGTCTATGACCGCCGCCTTGTCGTCATTAATGTTTATCGCCTTAACCTTGCAGGCATTCTGACAGGGGCGTATGTGATTTGTAATAGCGTTGTACGGACAGACCTTGGAGCAGGCGCCGCACTCCCTACATTTGGATTTATCTATGTGGGCAGCATGATGTTCGTCAAAGGTGATAGCGCCGAAACGACAGGCATTTTCGCACCGATGCGCAAGGCAGCCGCGGCACGACACGGTGACCTCGTAGCCGCCGACAGGGCACTCGTCACAGGCAATGTCTATCACCTCTATCACATTCGGGTTATTCTCGTTGCCGCCCATAGCGAGTTTTACTCTTTCGCCCAGGATAGCCCTCTCCTTGTACACGCAGCAGCGCATGGTGGGGTTCTTGCCGGGCACTATCATTTGCGGAATGTCAATTGAGTGTTTAGCCAGGGTGTCGTTCCATGCCATTTTTGCAACTTCGCGCAGCACTCGGTATTTGATATCCTGCACGGTTGTATCAAATTTTCTCATTTTTCGTTCCTCCGCTTAAAAATAACTGATTTTAATTCTCTTGCCCATCTGCCGCAGACACTGCGACAGCTCCTCTACAAGGTTCATCTTTATGTTAAAATTAATCGGCAGCTCCGGATTCTGGTGCGCCGGATTAATCGCCCTGCCGACATAGAAATTAATATCGGTAGCCTCCTCAAAAAGCAGCCGCGCTATCTGAGAAGCACCGTCGTGCTTGAAGCACCATTGGGTGTAGGTCTCATTGTCGTTCAGATAGTCCTTTGCATAGGTGAGCACCTTGTTTATGGTGATGACGCCCTCGGTCACAAGGTCAACTCCCTCTATCTCACCCATAGGCGGCACATCGGATTCCTCATAGCTGAGGCTGGCGCGCAGCGGTTTGCGCAGATACTTTGCCGCAATGGTAGAGGTGGTGCCGCCGCAGACTATGTGCTTGCCCTTTTTGGAGAAGAACAGCGACATCATGCGGTTGCTGTCGTCGCGGTTTGACGGCGGGCCAAAGAGGATGTTCATCGGCTCTCTCTCCCGAATTCTGATAACACAAGCCGTGGCATCATCGCCCGGCTCGCCGCCATAGAGCCTGTTGCACTCGTCCACGAGTATGGTGGAGAGGGTTTTTGCCGTGTAGCCGGCAACCGACACAGGTTCCATAAACTCTATTATATCATCCCTGCTCCAGCCGAAATTATATGATGTGCCGATGCCGGCGTGAGGACAGCCGTCGCTCATGGCTATAAATATATCATTGTTTTGCAAGTCTATCACGGATTTGTAGATTTTCTTTCCGTCTATGTTAAGTTCCGTCTTGGGGTAATCAAAATTTACCCCGTCGCGGATGAGTATCAGCTGGGGGTTGTCGTACTGAATCACCTCGGCAACCTCACTGTCTATAAGGTGCACTATGGTAAAGGTGGAATACGCCACACCACGCACCGAGCACACGGGCAGAGTAGCGGCGATTGTCTCCACACAGTCCTCAATCTTCAGCCCCTCGGCAATCATGGTCGAGATGATTTTTGAAGTCAGCGTGGAGAGTATGCTTGCCTTTACTCCGCTGCCGAGTCCGTCCGCAAGCACCACCACGGTGGAGTTTTCGTCATGGTCTATTACCTCAACATGGTCGCCGCAGAGCTGTTCCCCCACGTGGTTTACGCTCTTGTAGCCAATCTCAGCGCACAGATTATTCATCGCTTATCGACTCCTTCAGCTTGGAGAGGGCTATTTTTGTCTCCGCGGCAGTCTCGCCGAGCAGAGACGCTATCTCCTGGACTATTCTCATCTGCTTGTCAACAACCTTGTCTGCGGTCTCGATTGTCTTTTTGCTGATGACCTCCTTGCGCTCCCTCTCGTTCTCCTCGTCGGACACATCGCGCATTATGCAAATCAGCAGCCTGTTGCCGCTGTCATACACAACCGTCTGCTCCACATATTTTTTGTATTCGGCAAGATAAGTTCGCTTGTTGCGCACCTCTTTGCCCGTCTCGAGCACCTGAAGAAAGATGTCCGGATCAAGTATGCGCACCACCTGGTCTCCGAGGATATCGCTCACGGAGCGGATGCACATTATCTCGCGCGCAGCCTCGTTCACCTGCTGAACCTCAAGCCGCTCGTTGAGCACGACAATGCCGTTTGGCGTGTTGTTCACTATGTTGTCCGAGAAGCTCTCCGCCTTTTCCATGAGGTACGGCAGACACATGGATATCTCCGCCTTGCCCTGGAAGATGGCAACGGCTTTCTCGCGGCAGCTGTCGTAGCCGCAGGAGCCGCAGTTGAGCTCATCGGAAGGTTTCATCTTGCCCATCTGGTGCAGAATGTCGGTTATCTCGTCCTCGCTCGGCATCTTCAGCTTGTGCTCTATATATTCAAAATTCTTTTTTATGTCCACCGTCTCCGGCTGCTCCACGGCAAAATCCGCCTTTCCGGCAAAATCTGCCACAGTCATGTAATCCCTGACGGGCGAGCGGTGGTATTTTTCCATGACGGGGCCGCCTATGCAGCTGCCCACGCACGACGACATCTCTATGAAGCACTTATGTATCTTGCCGCTCTCAATATCGCGCAGCGCGGCAATGCAGTTCTCGGTGCCGTCTATCGCCATGTATGTGTAGTCGGGCATATCTTTCGTCATGGTCTTGAGGATGCCGCCGACAGTCGGGAAAAACCTGGCGCGGCTCTCATTGTCGGAGTCCATCTCGTGCTCAGGCTCTATGCCTGCCTCGGACAGCATATTGCTCAGTTCCTCAAAGGTGAGCACAGCGTCCACAATGCCGGCGTAGTGCTCCGCCTCGTCTTTTTTTGCAACGCACGGGCCGACGAACACCGTCTTGGCGTCGGGGCAGCGGCGTTTTATGTCGAGGCAGTGCGCCTGCATGGGCGACACCACATCGGCAAGATACTTAAGCTCGGACGGAAAATACTTTTGAATCAGCAAATTGACTGCATGACAACAGGAGGAGATGACAATATCCCTCTCCTCCTGTTCAAGTATGCGTTCATATTCATTTTTTACAATAGTTGCGCCCACAGCGGTCTCCTCCACCTCATCAAACCCGAGTTTTTTGAGTGCGGAGCGCATAGCGCCTATACCCACGCCGTCGTAGTTAGCGACAAACGAAGGTGCCATGCTCACATATACGGGTGAGCCGCCGCGCAAAAAAAGTTTTACTTTTTCTGTCTCGTCAACAATTTCTTTCGCATTCTGCGGACAGACCACAAAACAGTGGCCGCAAAGAATACATTCATTGCCGACTATGTGTGCCTGATTCCCCGAAAATCTGATTGACTTAACGGGGCAGTGGCGGATGCATTTGTAACAGTTCTTGCAGTTTGACTTTTTTAGGGTCAGACAATCCGGCATACTCGTCACATCCTTTCCGAATCAGGCAAGAGCCTTGAGGACATTTTCCTCGAAAAAGTCCTTTATCGTCTCGGGCGTAACGGAGAAAAACTTGTCGTCGAGAGTGAGACAGACGCCGTCCTGACATCTGCCCATGCAGAATGTTCCGCCGAGTTCGACCTTATCTTTAAGTCCGTTTTCCGAAATGAAGTGCTGGAGCTGCTCTACAATCTGCCGTGAACCCTTGATGTGACATGAGCTGCCGATACATACAGTTATTTTCATGACAAATCTCCTTTTTAATGCACCTTTAGGTGCAATTCATTATTCATTTATTATTTTGCGCGCAACCATTCATTAATCACACATTTCTACCGCCCAACCGTCGTAGGGCAGGGCTTTGCTCTGCCCGTGTTTTGTCAATTTCGCACCAATCGGGCGGAGTAGAACCCCGCCCCTACGCACTGACCGGGGGATTCATGTGCCAATATGGCGGCACCTCCCTTTAGGGCAAGGGAGGCTTTCCGTCATTCCGAATTCCGCATTCCGAATTCAGCATTATTCATAATTCCGCATTACTCATAGTCCACGACATCAACCCAGGAAAGCAGGAACTCTTTCTCCTTGTCATTGCCCTTGACTGACTGCGACGCCGCAACAATCGGCATCCATTTCTGCACATACTGCTTTGCGGTGTTGCTCTTTTGGCAGAAGAGGTCAAGATATTTCTTGGCACCGTCTATATCGCCGTCGAGCCAGAACAGCAGATAAGTTCTCGCTGCGTCTGCGGACGCATTGCCCTGCGTAGCGTGTGACCAGTCGATGATGAACGCCTTGCCGTCATCGGTAATGATGATATTGCTCGGGTTGAAATCGCCGTGGCATACCTTGTTGTGCTTGGGCATTCCGTTAAGCCTTGTGTGCAACTCATATCTCGTGGTGGCGTCGAGCTGCGTCTGACTGATTTTAGTCTGCATCTTGTCGCGCAGCTTGTTGAGCAAGGGGCACTCCTTGGAGTTCACCTCAAGCTGAAGGTCAACCAGCTGTTCGATATACTCGTCTTTCTTTTCGGGGTGCTCCTCCATGAGCTGTGCAAGCGTCTTGCCCTTGATATAGTCGGACACTATCGCCCACTTGCCGTCAATCGTCATAACCTCGTGAACCTTAGGTATATTAAGTCCCGTTTCCTCAATGCGCGCCTGGTTAAGCGCCTCGTTGAGAACATCGGCTTTTGAGAAATCCTCATCAAATACCTTTACACAAAGGTCGCCGTCACGATAAACCGTCTTGGAATTTCTTACTGCAATTACCTTATCCAGTTTCATACCCGCTGCCTCCTTATATTAGTTCTTTTTATTTTTTCCGCCTTTTGTTGTGCGGCTTGCTGCTTTCTTTTCACTTCCGGGCAAATCCGCCTCGGCAAAGTGTTTTCCGCCGTAATAAGCATTCAGATACATCTGCTTTATCTCGCTCATGAGCGGATATCTCGGGTTAGCGCCCGTGCACTGGTCGTCAAATGCCTGCTCAACCATGTCGTCCAGTCTGTCGAGGAAATCTTTTTCGTCAATGCCGTAGTCCTTGATGGTGGGCTTTATGCCGACTCTTGCCTTAAGGTCGTTGACAGCTTTGATGAGGTTCTCGAGTTTCTCCTCATCGGTGTTGCCGCCGAGACCGAGATAATCTGCAACCTCGGCATAGCGTGCCAGGGTGTGCGGATGGTCATACTGCGGAAAAGTACCCATTTTTGCCGGAGTCTCGCTCGCGTTGAAACGAAGCACCTCTTCAAGCATGAGCGCATTTGCTACGCCGTGCGGCAGATGGTGGAATGCGCCGAGTTTGTGTGCCATAGAGTGGCATACTCCCAGGAATGCATTTGCAAATGCCATACCTGCCATTGTAGCTGCGTTTGCCATCTTCTCACGTGCAACAGGGTCATTCTGTCCGTTGTCGTATGCACGGGGGAGATATTCAAATATAATCTTGAGAGCCTTGAGCGCAAGGCCGTCTGTAAAGTCTGTTGCGAGCATTGCAGCATAAGCCTCAAGTGCGTGGGATACCGCGTCAATACCGGATGCAGAAGTGAGGCCCTTAGGAGCGGACATATGGAAATCTGCGTCCACAATAGCCATCTTCGGCATCAGCTCATAGTCTGCCAGCGGATATTTAACACCCGTCTTTTCGTCCGTGATAACCGCAAACGGAGTAACCTCGGAACCTGTACCTGCTGATGTCGGGATAGCTATGAAGTAAGCTTTCTCGCCCATCTTCGGGAAGGTGTATACTCTCTTTCTGATATCCATAAAGCGCATAGCCATATCCATAAAGTCTGCCTCGGGGTGCTCATAGAGAACCCACATAATCTTGCCGGCGTCCATTGCGGAGCCGCCGCCGAGTGCTATGATGCAGTCAGGCTCGAAGTCTCTCATCTGCTTTGCACCCTCTTTTGCGCAGGCAAGCGTCGGGTCAGGGGCAACATCAAAGAATGTGGTGTGCGCTATGCCCATTTCGTCAAGCTTATCTGTAATCGGCTTGGTGTAACCGTTGTGATAAAGGAAGCTGTCCGTAACGATGAAAGCTTTCTTCTTGCCCATGACTGTCTTAAGCTCGGTAAGTGCAACCGGCAGACAACCTTTTTTCAAATATACCTTTTCAGGTGCTCTGAACCACAACATATTCTCTCTCCTCTCGGCAACAGTTTTGATGTTTATAAGGTGCTTTACGCCGACATTCTCGCTGACGGAGTTGCCGCCCCATGAGCCGCAGCCGAGTGTGAGAGACGGTCTGAGCTTGAAGTTGTAAAGGTCGCCGATACCGCCCTGAGATGAGGGAGTATTCACGAGGATTCTGCAAGTCTTCATGCGCGCCTCGAATTTTTTTATCTTTTCTCTGTCGTTTACGGCGTCGAGATATATTGACGATGTGTGACCGTAGCCGCCGTCTGCGATGAGGTGCTCTGCCTTGGCAAAAGCGTCCTCAAGATCCTGCGCCTTGTACATTGCGAGCACCGGAGAGAGTTTCTCGTGTGCAAACTCCTCGGAGAGGTCAACCGACTCTACTTCACCGATGAGGATCTTGGTGCCCTCGGGCACATCCACGCCTGCAAGTGCAGCTATTGTGTGCGCCTTCTGTCCTACTATCTTCGCATTGAGCGCACCGTTTATGATAATGGTCTTGCGCACCTTCTCGGTCTCCTCGGGGTCGAGGAAATAGCAGCCGCGTTTTGCAAACTCAGCCTTTGCCGCGTCGTACACATTCTTGTGGACGATGACGGACTGCTCGGACGCGCAGATCATGCCGTTGTCAAATGTCTTTGAGTGAATAATCGAGTTCACCGCCAGTATGATGTCGGCAGACTCGTCTATGATTGCCGGAGTGTTGCCGGCGCCAACGCCCACAGCAGGTTTTCCGCTGGAATATGCAGCCTTAACCATGCCGGGACCTCCCGTTGCGAGTATGAGATCAGCCTCTTTCATAAGAAGGTTTGTCATATCAAGGCTGGGCACATCTATCCAGCCGATGATGTCCTCGGGTGCACCCGCAGCGACAGCCGCGTCAAGAACGACCTTCGCAGCCGCGATGGTGGAGAGCTTTGCTCTCGGATGGGGGCTGATGATGATGCCGTTTCTTGTCTTAAGGCAGATGAGGGTCTTGAATATTGCGGTCGAAGTCGGGTTTGTGGTCGGGATAACCGCCGCAACAATGCCGACAGGCTCTGCGATTTTGGTCACGCCGTAAGCCTTGTCTTCTTCCAACACGCCGCAGGTCTTAACATCTTTGTATGCATTGTAAATATATTCGGCAGCGTAGTTGTTCTTGATAACCTTATCTTCCACAACTCCCATGCCTGTTTCTTCAACAGCCTGTTTAGCAAGCGGGATACGCATTTTGTTTGCCGCAGAGGCAGCTGCCAAGAAAATCTTGTCTACCTGCTCCTGAGTAAATGTTGCAAATTTTTTCTGTGCTTCTCTTGTGCGCGCGAGAGCTTCTTCCAGCTTCTCAACGCTGTCTACATAAATCTTATCCATAAATGTTTCCCCTTTCGCTTTGTTTGTTAAAATTTTAACACACTTTTGAGCTGTCGGGAAATGTAAAATATATATACCGATATGTCATTGACGATATATCCATTTCCGACTGCTGCTAACTCGGTTTCAAACATTATTTTGTGCAATAAATTCAAATATATTTCCTTTTTGAGCTGCACAGCTCGGTAATGAACAAATCATCAAGCTTCGATAGCCTGTAATCCTTGCGATATATCAGCACATCTTTATATGTTTTTTTGTTTTCGTCGCAGCGTTTTTCCACCAATCCGTAGCGGTCGAGCAGACGGTTGGGCACGGGCGACACCCACATAAAGGTGTCCGTGTTGGAGCTGAGCAGTTCAAACTGGCTTGCCCTCTCAAACACAAATATCCGCCTGTGTATGTTGTCCGGCAGCTCTTCCTTTTTCACCGCCGAGAAAGACAGGCTCGGCACATACGGATCGGCGTGGGCAATCTCTATATACGGCTCCAGATCCGCCATTTTCACCTGCTCCCTGTCCGCCAGGGCGTGATGTGCGCTCATCACAAGTACATAGCGAAATTCGGTAATCATTTCATACGCAAGTCCCTTTTCGTCAAGCATATTTTTAAAATACCTGTCATAATTGGACGCATAGCGGATTATGCCGAGCTTGTAGTCCGCGTGGAGTATGTTGTTTATTGCGCGCATGGAGTTAGTCTCTTTGTAGAACAGTTCCATAGACTCGCCCTTAACTTCTTTTGTGAACCTTGCAAAAGCGTCCGAGATGTAACACGCGCGCGGCACTGATATGGAAAATCTCTGCTTGTCGCTCCTGCCGTGGCGGTAGATTGCCTCCACCTCATCTATCTGCTTGAGTATCTTGCGCGCATAGCCGAGAAATTCCTCGCCGTCGGGCGTGACCTTCATGCCCTTTGATGTGCGCTCGAACACCGTCACCCCGAGCGAATCCTCAAGCTCCTTTATGGCGCGGCTTAAGTTTGGCTGATTCATATACAGATTTTCCGCCGCTTTGTTTATTGAACCGGTGTTTGCGACTTCCACCGCATATTTCAAGTGCAATATGTTCATTTTGCTACCTCTTTGTTTTGAATACGCACACTGTCGGAGACACGACAGACCAGACAGGCGCTCTTTCCGTGATTTTTCACCTCGTAGAGAGCATTGTCCGCCGCCTTTATGACATCGGCATACTTGTCGCCGCAGCAGCACATCGCCGCACCCGCGCTCACGGTTATCCTCATCGGGCGCTTGCCGTCATGGGTGAACGCCGCGTTGATTTCTCTTATCTTCACCTTGATGTAACTCTCATCATGAACCGATGCGTCATCAATCCACACCGCAAACTCGTCGCCGCCGAAACGACCTATGAAAGCTTCGCCGCCGAACACTTCGGCTATAACATCCGCAAGCTGACGCAGCACCGCGTCACCGGCATCGTGACCGTAAGTGTCGTTTATGGTCTTAAAATCGTCCACATCAAGGAACACAAACACTCCTTGCGTATATCCTCTTTTTATAATTATTGTATTCCTCGCTGTGTATAATATCATGAGCAAGCCTGATTTTTTTCATCGGCGGTAAGTGCTTTTTCATCATCGGTAAGCTTATATTCCCTCACCTGTTCCGGCGTATCGGCTATGGTGCCCGTTGCCGTCGCCACCAGTGCAAATGCATGAGTCTCATGCCCGGCAAGCTCGTTTGAAAGATCAAGTGCCTGTCTGAGTGTGGTGCAGTCCACATTGAACTTCTCCGCACGCTGCACCTCGAGTTCGCGCAGATGATTGTCTATTATGGAGTAATACTCGTTCATATCGTCGGCAGAGATCGTCTCAAGGTATGTATTTATACACAGCGTAAGACTGTCGGATTCGTCCTTTAGGGCGTTTGCGGCGTCACTGCACGCAATGAGCGCTTTTTGCAGATTAAACGACCTCATGTGTTTTTGCTGCACGGCATAATTATTGAACATGGTTGCCGCCGAAAAAAGTATGACAACAAACACAAATGCAAGGTTAATTGCATTTATGCTTACTCCCTTTATTTCCTTATCCGCATTATCTCTGTTTGTATTTTTTCGTCTTGCCATTTCGTGCCTCCCGGCAATTTTTTGTTAATCAAGCGTCGGCACGGAACTGTCACTTACCATTCCCTACGGTTAAATGTTAATTTGCCCCGCAATTATGAATTATGCATTATGAATCAGCGTTTCAGTTTCCCCAGGCTCACCACAATCGCGTCCGCCACGGCAGCTGCAATCTCATCGAGCTTTGCTGTGCTCATGAGCACCTCGCGGTCTTTCGCGCAGCTGACAAATCCGCATTCGAGCAGCACCGCCGGCATAGACGTGTACTTGAGCACTACCAGATTCGGTCTGTCCACCAATCCTCTGTTTGCAAGTCCCGTGGCATTAACAAGAGGTTCGAGAATATTCTGTGCAAGCTCCCTGCTCGTTATTCCACTCGCTCCCGTGCTCTGCGAGGTATAGCAAATCTCCGTGCCCGTAGCATTGGGGCTTGCCGCCGAGTTGTTGTGCACACTGACAAACAGCTGCGCTCCGCCGTTGTTTGCCATCTCTGCACGTGCAAGCAGATTTTCCATATTTGTGCCGACAAATGTGTCGTCATCACGCGTCATTATTACTTTAACATTCTTTGCAACAAGGTTGTCGCGGATTTTTCGCGCGATATACAGATTCACGGTTTTCTCCGTGAGTATCGGGTTGCCGTTTGAATCCGTTATGGTATCGCCGTTTTCGTCCTTGGCTATTGCACCGACATCCTTGCCGCCGTGTCCGGCGTCTATCGCTACGATATATTCACCCGTCACGGGAATTGCCGTGCCGGTATTTGTGCCCGGATTTTCCGCAGGCGGCTTTTCGTCCGGCTTTGACGGAGTGACCGCGTCCGCCGTTCCGCCGCTTACTCTCACCGTTATGCTGTCGGTTCCGCTGCCGGTTATCTCATATTCCCTGTTGCCGTTTGGCTCTATCACAATTCTGGAGTAATCGTCGTGCAGCGCCCAACGCAGCTTCGAGATGTACACTCCGTCCACCGTTTTGTCGGTGTCTCTGCCGTTTATGCTTGCCGCAGCAAAATCGAGCACTATGCGGTACGGCGACTCCAGGGTCATCACCTGCGGATTTGCCGCAGAAGCAAGCTTTATCACCACAGAGCTGCTGTTTTCTCCGTCGTTTATATCTACCGATTTAATCTCGTTTGTATACCTCGGCTGCGGCTCGCTTATGTACACTGATTTCGATGTCGGATTCCAATCGACATCGTAACCCAAGTTTTCGGACACAAAACGAATCGGCAGCATGGTTCTGTCGGAGAGTATCATGGGGGCAACGTCCATAGTCACCGTTTTGCCGCCGACCGTCGCCTGTTTTTCGCCTATCGTCAGCACTATGTTTGTTCCGCCGTCACTTTTCACCGTGACCTGCCTTGTGTCGGAGTTCCAGTCTACGGCGGCATTTAAGTTTTCAAAAACCACCCTCGCCGGAACCATTGTGCGGTCGTTTATTATCATTGGCGGCACATCGCTTTGTATTTCATTTCCGTTTATATAAAGTCTTATTCCGAAGTCGGCATATGCGGCTGTCACAATCAGGAGCGGCACGATGATAAGAAGTGCAAAAATTATCTTTTTCATCCGTATATCCTTCCGTTATTATTATATATTGCAATGACTATATTATAAATGATTTTTATCAGAAAATCAAGTGTCCGCACTCAATATTATTTTGCACCGCAGGCCGATAATCGTCCTGCGGCAAACCTCCCCGAGGCATGAGGTGTGACGTGCCCTGACAAGACCCGGATTTCACACGCGCGCACGGCTTACCGGCTTTATTTTCTCACCTTCACCAATTGGCAAACCGCCTCTGTGTGCATACTGTGGGGAAAAAGGTCAACGGCGCAGCATTTTTTCATCTCATAGCCGTAACCGCGCATAATCTTAACGTCTCTCGCAAGTGTGCTGCTGTTGCACGACACATAGACCAGCCTGTCGGGCGAGATTTCGCCGATAAGCCTAAGGGTTCTTTCGTCGCAGCCTTTTCTCGGAGGATCAACAATCACGACATCGGCACGTGCTCCGTCCGCCACAAGCTTTGATACAACCTCGGGGCAGTCGCCGCAAAAGAATTTTGCATTTGTTATGCCGTTTTTTGCGGCGTTGAGCTTGGCGTTATCTATTGCTGCCTCCACTATCTCCACCCCGATAACCTTCGCCGCCGCGTCCGCCATAAACAGCGATATGCTGCCCACTCCGCAATACAAATCGAACAGTGTTTCCACACCGCGAAGCGCCGCGTATTCCTTGGCCTTTGCATAGAGTTTGTGCATCTGCTCATAATTCACCTGAAAAAAGCTGTTGGGCGACATTATGTACTCTATGCTGCCGATTTCGGCGTTTATGCTGCCGTCTCCCCAAAGCAGAAGATTCTCACGCCCGAGCACTGCATTTCCCTTTGATGTGTTTATGTTCTGCACAAGGCTTTTTAGGTTTACTTCGCCGAGCAGCATTTGTGCAAGCTCGTCCGCGTGTGCTGTCCTTTGGCTGCTGTTGGTGACTATCGCCGCCATTACCGAATCATCCCTGCCGACCCTTACATATATGTGCCGCACCGTGCCGTGGTGTTTTTTCTCATCATACACGCTTAGGGAATATCGGTTTATAAAGCCGATTATTATACGCGCGGTTTTGTTTATGCTCCCGTCCTGAATCATACAGTCCGTGCAGGGCACAAGGCTGTGACTGGATTTTGCATAAAATCCGCACTCTGCTTTGCCGTTTTCCGCATTCATTCTCACGGGGAACTGCGCTTTGTTTCTGTAACCGAAAATTTTGTCCGCGCCGATTATCCCCTCAAAACCGTATGTGCCCTCGGCATATCCGCCGATTTTTGCAAGGTTTGATACGACAAGACTTTTCTTTATCTCAAGCTGCGACGGGTAATCCGTGTGCATTATCGAGCAGCCGCCGCATTTTCCGAAGTGCGGACACGGCGGATTTACCCTGTGTTCGGACGGGATTTCCGTTTTCTCAAGCCGCGCAAAGCCGTAGGTCTTGTTAAGCTTGGTTACCCGTGCACGCACGGTATCGCCCGGCACCGCGCCGCCGACAAACAGCGGATAGCCGTCCTCTGTCTTGCCTATGCCGTCGCCGTTTACCGTCATGTCCGTTATATAAAGCTGCAATGTATCGTTAATTTTAATCTCCACCAACCCCTTTAATGTGATTGTATCACAAAATCAAGGATTTTACAATGCATTTTCGGCGAAAACCGAGCTTTTTGAACCGGCAGACGGCAAAATATCTCTTTTGTGCGCCGCTTTTTTGCAAAAAACTTATAAAAATCATACTTTGGGATGATGACAAAAACCGATTTTGCTGATACAATAAAATGTAGAAAATGATGCAAAGAAAAAAAGGAAGTGATAACTCTGAAAAAGGCAATTGTCACAAAACCCGACAACACAAAGAAATTTCATGAATTTTTTGAAAAAGGGCGAATAATGATATTGCGTGCGCCGTGCGGTTTCGGCAAGACCGCGCTTGCCGAGAAAGTGCTCGGCGACAGGTGTGAGCGTGTGCTCAAAATGTCTGGCGATAAAATAAGCGACAGGATAAACGATACCGATAAGTGGGATGTGCTTTGCATAGACGATATGCAGTACATGAGCGCGGAGAACGAACAGATGAATCTGTGCTCGCTGATACGCGAAAATCCTCAGAAACGCTTTCTGCTGCTGACGCGCGGAGCAATCCCGGGGTGGCTGATGCCTTTTCGCCTGTCGGGACTGATGTATGAAATATCGGCTGATGATATGTTCTTTGACCGCGGGACTGCCGAGGATTTTTTTGAAAAATCATCGGTCAGACCGACGGACGACGAGCGAAACGCCATAATGCGCGATACTCTCGGCTATCCGCTTGCGCTCGCGCTTACGGCGGAGCACCTGAAAAAAGGCGAGCCGTATGACAGCAGACTGCTCGGCGAGCTGACGCATGAGATATATATGTACTTTGACGAGATGATATACAGGCGGTTCGATTTGCCGACGCGGCGGTTTTTGCTGGAGCTTGCGTCCTTTGAAAAGATAACGGTGGAGCTTGCAAAGATGGTGAGCGGCGACATGAATGCCGGCAAGCTGCTGACGCAGCTGCAAGATGATTCGAGCATGATGATATATGACGCGCCGGACACCTTCCATTTCTGGCCGGTGTTCCGCGAATTTCTCATGTGGGAGCAGAACCGCGAGTACACCGAGGAGCAGCGCCGCGCGCTATACAGCCGCTGCGGACTCTTTTACGAGCTGCGGCAGGACTACGCCGAGGCGCTGGAATACTACATGAAAAGCGGCGAAAACAGCAAGGTGTCCGAGCTGCTGATTAAGGCGACGAGGCTTCATCCCGGCATGGGGCACTACGAAGAAATGGAAAGCTATTATATGTCACTGCCCGATTCGTCAATCGAGGCAAGCCCTGCGCTCATGCAGGGCAAAAGTATGCTGTGCGCCCTGCACGCGGATTATGACGGATCGGAAAAATGGTACAATCGTCTGAAAGACTTCGCGTCGGTGCGCAAGGGCACCGACGCGGCTGCAAAGGAGGCAAAAAGCCGCCTGATATGGCTTGATGTGGCGCTGCCGCAGCGCGGCGTTACCGGGCTTATCGACACCATAAAATCGGCATTCGTCCTCATGGCGAACAAGGAGATAGATTTGCCGGCATTCTCGGTGACGAGCACACTGCCGAGCATAATGAACGGCGGAAAAGATTTTTCGGATTGGAGCAAAATCGACGATTTGCTCTATGCCACAATAAGGCTGCCGGTAATGGCGGTGCTCGGCAAGGACGGCACGGTGCTGCCCGAATGTGCCATAGCCGAGAGCAAGTTTGAAAAAGGCGAAGATGTGTCGAGCAAGATGCTCACCCTGGTGTCGCGCCTGAGCGAGGTACAGGGCAGCGGAACTCCCGACATAGAGTTTGCCCTCGTGGGGCTGCTGGTGCGCAGCCAGATACACTCCGGCAGGGCGGTCGACGCAAGAGACGCACTTGCGGCAATGCGCGAGAGATTTGCACAGAGGGGTCTGGAACGGTTTATGCCAAACATAGACGCCATGATGTGCCGCATAGATATGCGCTGCGACGACGTGACGGCGGCGGAAAAATGGTATTGGACAAAAGCGCCGAGGGACTCCGTAAATATGCGCACGCTCAAGCGGTATCAATACTTCACCGAAGCAATGGCGGAGCTCACATTCGGCGACGGGGAGGCGGCTCTGCTCACGCTGTCGCCACTCAAGCCGTACTGCGAAAGGTGCTCGCGCCACATAGACGCGATTCATCTGCACGTCCTGTCGGCGATAGCAAAACAGCGCCTCGGAGACGGCGCATGGCTTGACGACATAAAACGCGCGGTGAAAATCGCCGCGGAGTACGGATTTGTGCAGACGGTAAGCAGCTACGGCGCGGCAGTGCTGCCGCTGCTTGCGCAGTGCGAGCAGACTGCCTTTGTCAAAAAGGCGACAAAGTCGGCGCGGACTCAGGCGGTGTATTATCCCGATTTTCTGCGGCCGAAAAAATCGGACGCGGAAAAACTGACCGAAACGGAAATCCAGGTGCTGCGGCTCATATGCGCAGACAAGAGCAATTCCGAAATAGGCAGAATACTGGGCATAAGGCTTGCCACGGTAAAAAGCCATGTCAGCCACATATTTCAAAAACTCGGCGTGAGCCGCCGCAGCGAGGCAAAAACAATTGCAGAAAAACTGCATATAATATAGATTTAGGCAGTATCGCACCGAGATGACGCGTCGGCTCGGTGCATATGCTGTGTATCGGCTCGACACGCATTCGCTACGGTTCTTGCCGATACACAGCATATGCACTTCGCCTTTGCGCAGGATTGCGTGTGTGTACTAAAATTGATGTGTTTACAAATTTCAACAGGAGGATTCAAAATGAAAAAGAGACTACTAAGCTTGGCGCTTGCCGCCGTCATGACAATAGGCACACTGCCTGCCGTGACTGTGCAGCCTGTCGCGGCAGCGCCCGAAACCGAGCAGAAAAGCAGCATTGACCGTTCCGCTTATGAGGGGCTGGGCTTTAGCGGCTTGGACGCCACCGATGACGGAGAATCTTTCTTCGGCAATGGCAACACCGTGCTTATGCCGAAAAAAGAGCTTTACATCGATTACAACGGCAGCAGCAACTTCGGTCAGGTGCTCCGCTCCGGACTCAACATGACGAAGAGCGGCGGAGACCTTAAGGCGCTCGGCGCATACAAGCGTTACGGACAGTACAAAAACGGCGGCTGGGCAAAACTTGAGGATAAAAACGGCTATACAGACGGTCAGCTTGGCGGAAGCGAACTTTTTCGCAATGTAAAGAGCGAAAACAGACACCAAAGCATTGCATATGCCGAATCCGTCGCGTTTAATACCGGCGACGGCAGGGATTCCGCCGTTGCCACCGTGTATGTGCAGACCGGCGGTTCGGAGAGGCGCAACCAGAGGATAGTCCTCGAAATTTCCACCTTCGGCGACGACGGCAAATCAAGGTCGCAGTCGTATTACAAGGTGGCAGACTGCGGTCCCAATTCCGCACTCAATGAACAAGGATATTTCTACACCGCGGATTTCACCGCGCTTATCGACATAACCGCCGGCGACTTTGACGGCGACGGCACGGACGAGATAGCGGTGTATTCCGCGGATAACACCGTGCGCCTGTACAAATACAGCGGCAACCGCCTGCTTTATTTCGGTAAGAGAACAATCTCCTCATCGGAGATATACACCGATACGGGAGTTACCGCAAAGGGTGACGGCAATCCCCAGCCTGATGTGACAAGGGCGGCGGTTGTCACTCTGGAATCGTTTGACCTTGACAGGAACAATGCCGATGAACTCGTCATCACCGTGTCGGCACCCCAGGGAAGTGTTAAGGACAAGAACAACTATAAGGAACTTAATTATGGCTACATCTACGGATATGACGGAAAGAGCTTCTCGCAGAGGGCGAAGATTCCGCTCTATGACGATTCAATCGTTTTGCACAATGCAAACTCCGCCGCAGGCGACTTCACCGGCAACAAACGCAACACGCTCGTTTTCGGCGGCAGAGCCGCAGGCACGGCAAACCCGAAGAAAGTTTCAATAAACGACAAAATAGCGGTGCGAACCGTGACATACAACCATAACTCAAAGACATATGATATCGGCGATATTCAAAAACTCGGCGAGGACTTCAACAGCTCCATGATGGCGTCCGGCATGGGCTTGAAATATCATCCGCCGATAGCTATGATGGGATTTAATATGTATGGAGAATCAGACTCCGACGGCAACAGCGGCGAGAGACTTTTTCTCTTTGACAGGCTGTACAAATACAACAGCGGCACGTTCCAGGCTGACGGCACGACCATAAATTACGGTTCCGATCAGAAAAACAACGCCAACGAAAAAGCAAAAAAGGATTTGACCTGGATTCTCGGCGTGACCAAGGGCAACTTCACAAAAAAAGATATAGGCAGAAAAGAGCAGCTTATAGCAGTGGTGGGTCAGAAAGAAAGCGGCGCCGATTACTACTGGTTCCAGATGGCATACATAAGCACGGACGACAATAACAAGCCCGTGCGCAACTGGGAGGGTGTGCTCAACCAGAGCAACAGCTACTACAACCGCACCGACAAAGGGCGCGTGGGCACTTATCTGACGGTGTGCGCACCCGATGTTGACCGTGATTCCACATTGCTCAAATTCAAGGGCAGCGAGACATACTACTCCAAACCCGAGGTACAGGCAATCATGCAGTCTGCACCGTATTTTCAGGATGTTGCGGATGTGTATGACGATTACCTCAACAACGGTGCCACCTCCTATGGCAAGAGCGAATCCGACTCAAAGGGCGTCAGCGCAAGCATAGAGACATCTATCGGCGTGTACACCTCGGAGGAGGCGTCTCTCGGCGGCGCGGCAGAGTTTGAGGCGTCAATTGCCGCAGTGGCAAGCTATGAACACCAATCCACCTGGACTACCACAAAAGAGGTGGAATATGCCGGCGGCATAGGCGATGACTATGTGGTTATGTACACAGTGCCTTTCCACAGATATGTGTATGAGAGCACAGACAAAAAAGGAAAAACGGTTCCCGTTATCATAGAAGAACCCATGACCCCCGTCACGGTTATTGTGACGGTGGATAAATATGACGAGATAGCGCAGATGTACGACGGACTTGAGCCGATACGCGGCAATGTGCTCAAGAGCACGCCCGGCAACCCCTCGTCCTACACTACCTGGGGCAAGGGAGATTTTAAGCCGATAGGCGATAATCAGATGCTCACAAACGCCGGCAAGGGCAACGGCTCCACGGTGACCGTCAGCCAGACGAAGGAGGAGGAGCAGGAGCACAGCTTCTCCGTAGGCATAGAGGAGAACCTCAAGGCAGGCGGCGGCGCAGGATTTTTGGGCAACAACGTCAAAGCTGGCGTTGTGCAGTCGCTAACGGCAACGGTAGGCGGCGTGTTCAGCAACATGGAGGGCGTAGCCTACACGGGCACGGTGGATAACCTGCCCGAGGGTGTGACCGACTTTGCTTTCAACTGGCAGCTCGGCTATTCGCAGATAAAATTCAACGGCGAGGACGTCATCGTTGTCGGCTACAAGACAACCAATGTCAAGAGACCGCCCTCGGCGCCCAAGAATGTGGCTATAACGGATATCACACGCGACACCATGACCGTAGAATGGGATGAATCGCCCGAGGCGGCGGTGTATGAGCTTTCATTCATCACGGCGGACGGCGAGGAGCTGTCACTGGCGAATATCTCCGGCACTTCGGCGGAGAACGGCGTTGTTTCATACGAGGTTAAAAACCTCAATCCGGCAACGGCATATTCATTCTCGGTGAGGGCTTCGGATGCATACGGAGTGCGCTCACTCGCCAGCCCTGCCGTAAACGGCACTACACTGGCGGACGGCGACGATGAATTCTCCATTACAAAACAGCCGGAGAACATAGAGGCGGCGGCAGGCACCGAGGCGGTGTTCAGCATCAGTGCAATCGGCACGGGCACTCAGCCTATCCGCTATCAGTGGTACAGCTATGATTCCGAGGACAAATCATGGAGCAAGACGGGCTCAAGCTCAAGCGAGCTGAAAATCTCCGCGACAGAGGAGCTTGACGGCAGCAGATATTACTGCACGGTATATCAGGGCACGCGCGTGCTCAAGAGCAAGAGCGTGCGCCTGACCATAGGACTGTCGGCAAGCAGCACCGCGCTCACCGTGAGCAAGGACGGCAAAAAGCTCGGCAATGACGGTTTTGTCAAATCAGATTATGAGTCGATAGAGCAAACCTCGTCAACGCAGAAGGTGTGGCGCACCAAGACGACAGATGCCGGCGGCAAGACCTACACAATGCTTGCGCAAAACGAGACAATTACCGGTGATGAACAGGTGTCGTACAGTTATGACGCGCCTTATGTGTGGAGCATGACAGACGACGGCGGCGTTAAGTACTTTGCCGACAAGTCGGACACACCTGATACGGCAAGTGAATTTGCCGTTACATCACGCCGCGTGTTCGTAAATGCCCAATCGCCAGATAAGATTCTTGAGACCGCAGACGCAGCTGAAACCCTGTCGGCTAAAGTGAACATAAACGGAGTTGACTGCACACAGGGTTACAGGATAATCGGCTCGGAGGCATATGTTTACATCTGCGTGACGACCGATAAGGACGCGGACGACAACCCGATAACCGTTACAAAATACTATGCGGCAAATGCAGAGGGCGCATATGACGAATACAGCTTCGGCAATCACGCCGACTACATTACTGTTGACGGCACGGACTACCGTACCGATTCGTTTGCCGAGGTGAAGAAACAGTATGACGACACCGTGACAAGCGAAACAAGCAAACACAATGACGGTGAGACAATCACTCTGAGCGCACAGGTGTCCGAGAGCACGCGCAAAGCGATAACTGACGGCAAGCTCAACTTCAGGATAACGGACAAATCCACCGGAGTGACGGACACCGTTGCCGGAGTTCTATCGTCGGACGGTGAGACATGGACAGCGCATTACCGCTTCTCAAACGTCGGCACGTATGATATCACGGCTATGTACATGGGCTCAAACATATACAAAACAAGTGTTTCAGCCAAGATAACCGTGAATGCATATAACCCCGACAAAAAGCTCCTGTTCATAAACGGAGGCAACCTCACCTACGGCAGCTCGCTTGCGCTTGAGCCGATTGTTATCGAGAGCGGACGGCGCACGGCTGCAAGCGGAGTGAAATATGCCATAAAGAAATATGCCAAGGACCCCAAGGATGAGAGCAAGGATATTCTTGTCGATTGTAGTGCAGACCTGGTTACAGGCAATTCGTTTGCACCGGATTCCACGGGCAAATATGAGATTACGGCAACGTTGGCGGACGGCAGCTATACCCTCTCGGCAGCCGCAACAGTCAATGTGTCGCCCAAGACGGTGACCGTGACTGCGAATAATTCCGACGGAAACCTTGAAGAGAGCGAGAGCACCAGGAGAGACAAAGTCAAGGTAAACATAAACGGCATGAGCTCCGCAGACAGCGGCAAGCTACACTATGACATAGAGTGCGCGGCATTCACTGCCAAGACAAAGGGTGAATACCCCATTGACCTGATAGTGAAAAATGCGGACGATTTCAGCACAAAATACTCAATCGTCACCGAGAGGGGCATATATTCGCTCGGTCAGGATACCGTAACCGTGGGCGCGACAGCCTCGGCAAACGGCTCCGTGCTCATAAGCTACGTGACGACAAAATATGACGAGGCAGGCAATCCCTCGGGCAAGAGCACCGCGCTTGCGGTAGACAGCGGCGCACAGGTGCCCAAGGGCGCGGATGTGACATTCAGCGCACAGCCGATACCGGGCTTCGGGGTTGACAGCTGGGTTGTGCCCGACGGTATGGAAAACCCGGGCAAGAACCACACATTCGTCATAGAGAATATCGCTCAAAACGCGACGGACATAGTTGTAAACTTTGCATACTCGCTCAACAGTGTGGAATTCTCCGCGGTAAATGAGACGGGGCTTACAGTCGGCGCAGAGGTAGGTACGGTTGCCGGCGCATATGCCGACGGCAGAAACTTTGCTTCGGGCGACACCCTGCCGTCCGGCAAGCAGATAACCCTGACCGCAAAACCGGCGGACGGCTATGTGCTCGGCGGCTGGCAGAAGAAAAACGGCGCAGATTGGGAGTACATCAAGGCGGACGGCAGTGCGGACAACGACACGAGCCCGAGCCTGAACATATCGGGCGTAACGTCAAACGAGGCTTACCGCGCCGTGTTCGCGCAGAGAGAAGAGAAAACGCTCACCTTCGCAGTGACGGATTCCGTCGGCAACAAAATTGCGAGCGCACGCGTGTTTGTCAACGGAAACGAGCTTACCGCAGATGAATCGGGAACATTCACCTACACGGCATATAAGCACGAGAAGGTTGACATAGAGGTGCAGACGCCCGACACCGCGCTCATCAATTACTGGCTGTTCGGCGGTGTATCGGTTGCCGGAAGCACCGGCAGGTATACCGTGTATGATTTGAAAGACAGTGCGGATTGCGTGATATACTGCACCGTTCCGAACACGAGACAGATTACATTCCGCGGCGAGATGACAGACGGCAGCACACCCGACTGGACGGAAGAATACATCTTTGCGGCAAGGGACGGCAAGACGATTGCGGCAAGCCCGTCAACTCAGCCCCAGGGCGTGCGCATAGAGTTCACCGCGGTGCCTAAGGACGGCTACCGCGTGAAAGAATGGCGCGTAAACGGAGCGGTTGTCGGCGGCACGGCGAATAAATACGTCATGACGGTGGACGGCGACGCCGACATCACCGCAGTGTTTGAGAAGAAACCCGTTGTAACCGTGAATTATGACAGTTCCATGGGCAATATCAGCGCAGACGCGGACGGCGCTCCCATGGGAGCATACGTTGAGTTCGGCGCAGATGTGGTGTTCACCGTAGAGCCGTCAAGAGGATATATTGTCAAATCCGCAACGCTCAACGACAAAAACGCTCCCCCCACCGTCGGTTCGGGAAACACCGACAAGAGATTTGTAACCGCAAACGACATAAACGAGGACACAACTCTTGAAGTGACGTTTGCAAAGAAGCCTGTAATCACGGCAGCTGTCGGCAGAAACGGCAGTGCGGAGCTGATAGGTACGGCGGATTTTGCTGCCGAGACAATCGCAAGCGGCGATTATGTTGATTTTGATACGGATATCACCGTTACGGTAAAACCGGAATATAAATATGTAATAGACAGTGTGACGCTCAACGGCGCACCCGTTGCACTCACAACAGAGGAAAACAGCGATGACGCAAGCTTTACGCTTAAGTCGGTCAATGCCGACTGCAACATAGAAATCTCATTCTGCGCCCTTGAAACGCTTGAGTTTGGCTTCTCGGTAGTCAACACCGAGGGCGATGCGGAATCGGGTTATCACGGTTACTTTAACGAGAAATCCGAGCGCAAGAATATGGAAGCCTACAACGCAAGCGCGTCCGGCTCCCTAAACGCTAAGACGTTAATATTCGAGGGCAGCACAGTAACGCTTACCGCGGTTGCCGAAGAAGGATACCGCGTGAGGGAGTGGACAATTGACGGCGAGGTCAGGACGGACATAGGCAACACGCTTGTGCTCACCTATGATGAGATTAAAGCATTCTCCGACAAGACTGTTAAAGTACAGTTTGAGGAGGGCAAGGGCAGGCTTACATTTACTCAGCCGACCGGCGGAACAATCACCGCAAGCGCTGAGGGCACGGAGTTCCTGAGCGGCGGCACACCCGAGACGGGCGCGGAGGTGGAATTTACCCTCACGCCGGATGAGCACTATGTACTCAAAAACTGGCTGCTCAACGGCTCTCCGCTTGCAGATGAAAACGGGCTGACCTATGTGTTCACCGCAGATGAGGCGGACGCAACGGTGAGCGCCGAGCTTGAGAAAGAACAGCTCGCCATCACCGCGGCAGCCGAAGCAAACGGAAGCGTGAGCGGTCTGCCGGCGGTAGTAAGGCACGGCGACAGCATAACCCTCATCGCAGCGGCAGAGCTCGGCTATGAGTTTGAGGGCTGGTACGAAAACGGCGCAAGGATAGACGGCGCCGAGGCAGAATATACCTTCACGGCAGAGACGGACGCCGACTTTGTGGCTAAGTTCACCGAGAAGGAGGCAAAGACGGTTTACACAATAACCCTGCTGCCGACAGAAAACGGCTCTATCAGCGCGACAGTCGGCGGCAAACCCGTGACCGAGGTTGAGGAGGGCACCGAGGTGACCTTTACCGCAGCTGCGGACACAAACTATATGTTCTATGCATGGACGGACGACGCGGCGGCAGAGACGGCAGACAGCTTTGTGCGAACCGTAAGCGGCAGCATGACGGTAGGCGCGCAGTTCATTCCGTCACTGTTCTACGACCTGACCTACGGCGTTGCCGAGGGCACGGACGGCGGCGATGTGAGCGCGAAAAAAGGCGAAACAAGCATTACGCCGAACATAGTTGTGCGCCATGCGCGCGGCAGCAAGCTTGTGTTCACTGCTGCTCCCGACGGCGACAAAATGGTTAAGGAATGGATTGTTAACGGCGAGGTCAAGGACGAGATTTCAAATACGTTTGAGCTTGAACTACTGGAAAACACAAAGGTTACAGTAGAATTTGAAGAGCTCAGGCTGTGGAAACTCCCGTCCGACTCGGCAGATTATATGCTCACCGACATCACAAGAACCCCGTCCGACTACGGCACGGACGCTGACAGAACCGTGCGCGACCGCGGAGACGCGCAGTTCACGGTAAAGGCGGCGGACGGCAAGACGGTAACGGCGTTTGACATTCCCGACGACACGGCGGATGCAGTGGACGTAGTGAAAAATGACGACGCAAGCTACACTGTGAAGCTTGAGGGAATAAAGAAAGACGTCATCCCCTCAATCACTGTTGAACAAGGAGTTCCGCTCACTGTAAAGACGGCGGCAAACGGAACGCTCACGGTTAAACGCGGCGACGAAACGCTCTCTGACGGCAGCGCGGTTAAAGCAGGCGACGAGCTGACGGTAACGGCGACCCCGAACAGCGGATATCGCACCTATGCAATCAAGGTAAACGGCAATGCAATCACAAACGGCAAATATACCGTTGCGGACGCCGACTCGGCAGTGGTAATCTCGACAGAGTTTACACGTGCAGGCGGTGGCGGCAGTAGCGGCTCGTCATCGGGCGGCTTCACCGTAAGCTTTGATTCCAACGGCGGCAGCAAGGTAGACAGCGTTAAATCTGCCAAGGGCGAGACTGTAAAAGAGCCGACCGCTCCCACCAAGGACGGATTCGACTTTGACGGCTGGTACACCGACAAGGAACTGACCGAGAAATACGATTTTGCGCAGAAGGTTGCAAGAAGCTTCACGCTCTATGCAAAATGGAATGAAAAGACGGCGGAAACGCCCGAATGGAACAACCCCTTCGGCGATGTAAAGGCTGACGATTGGTTCTTTGACGCGGTTAAGTACGCAAACGAAAATTCGCTCATGAGCGGTACGGAAACAGATGAGTTCGACCCGGACAGCAGCGTGACACGCGCAATGCTTGTCACAATCCTCTGGAGAGCCGAGGGCAAACCTCAGGTTAACCTCATAATGCCGTTTGACGACGTAGCCGAGGGCGAATATTACGCCGAGGCGGTGCGCTGGGCGGCGAGCGAGGGCATCGTAAAGGGCTACTCGGCAACCGAGTTTGCGCCCGACGACAACATCCTGCGCGAGCAGATTGCAGCCATAATGCACAGATATGCAGACTTCAAGGGATATGACACAACTGTCGGCGACAACACCAACATTCTGTCATATGCGGATTATGCCGACATATCGGAATATGCAATCCCCTCACTGCAATACGCTGTGGGCAGCGGACTCATAAAAGGCAAGACGGCTTCGACAGTCAACCCGTCGGACAACGCCACAAGGGCGGAAACCGCGGAGATAATCAAAAGACTTATCGAATTTAATAAGTAAGAGATTAAAAAACAAAGCGCGGCAAAACATTTTCGTTTTGCCGCGCTTTTACTATTGACACAAACACAAAAATGTGGTAACATAGTATTGAATACGAGATGTGATAATAATAAAATCCCAAAATGTGAGGTGCTATACAAAATGTCGGTTACAAAAAGGATGCAATCAATAGGTGAAGAGATAGCCAACGCGGTGTCGCACGGGATAGGCGAGCTGCTCGCCATAGCCGGCGCAGCGGTGGCAATAGTCACGGCGGCAATCCACGGCACGGCGATAACCGTCGTCAGTGCATCGCTCTACGGAGCGTCAATGATTCTGCTCTACCTGTTTTCCACGCTGTATCATTCGCTCACCAACAGGAGCGCAAAGCGTGTGTTCAGGGTATTTGACCACTGCTCCATATTCATACTCATAATGGGCAGCTACATTCCCATTTGCCTTGTGCTCATAGGCGGTGCGCTCGGCTGGACTTTGTTTGGCATAAACGCATTTTGCACCGTGCTGGGCATAGTGTTCAACAGCATTAATCTGGAGCGGTGGAGCAAGCCGTCCGTTGTGCTTTACGTCATCATGGGCTGGTCGGTGCTCATAGGTGCAAAGTCGGTGATATCGGCTGTCGATGCCGCAGGCATAGCGCTGCTTGTAGGCGGCGGCGCGGCTTACACCGCAGGCATAATCTTCTATAAAGCGCGGAGGAAATATATGCATTTTGTGTGGCATATATTTGTGCTCGCCGGCACGGTGCTGCACTATTTCTTTATGCTGTTTTATTGCTTCATGTAAGCAGACGTGTTGATATACGCTGCAAGCAAAACCGCGGTGATATCCGAGAAGGACATCGGGCATATTTTTGAGCGGTTCTACCGCTCGGACAAAGCGCGCAGCGAGGACGGCAGCCACGGGCTCGGGCTCGCGATTGTCAAAAATCTTACCGAGCTGATGGGCGGAGAAATCACCGTGCGCGCCGATGAAGCCGACGGCACCGTGTTCACGGTGACGATAAAAGCTTAGTGTTTTCGCCGCCAACCAACTCCCGTCACAAATAATCATATTGCAAAAAATTGCAAAAAAGACTCCCCATGCATCGGGGAGCCTTTTTCATAAGCTGTAATTTGTCAAAAGACGAGCAGGTGTGTATTTAATTTGAGTGAACCGATTCGCCTTTGTGCAATTGCCGCATTTTGCCGCAAAAACGGCTGCAGATTGCAGGGAATGTGCTAAGACCGGTTTTCAGTTGTTGTTCAGCAAATAAGAGAATTTGTAAAACATCGTTGCAGTCTCGGCTCTCGTCGGCGCTGCCTTCGGATTAACGGCATATTCGTAACCGTCAAGCGAGCACAGGAACATGACGTTTTTGCCAAAGCACCATGCAACGGGAATCCGAGCATAATCCGATATATCCGCAAAGTCGCTGTAACCGCCGATCGCAGATGAGACATCCTCATCACTGACCGTCACATCAAACCCGTTTGACTGCGCATAGCGATAGAATATCGTCGCAATCTGCTCGCGCGTAACAGTATCGTAGGGAGAGAAGTTTGTGCCGCCGGTACCGTTGATGATGCCGTTTGCCGCCGCCCACGCGACGGGTTTTTTGTACCAGTCCTCACTGAGGTCGGTAAATGCGGAATCCACGCCCACTTCCGGCTGAGCCGCAAGGCGGTAGAACATAGTTGCAAACTGCGCTCTCGTGATGCTGCCGTCCGGCTCAAAGCTGTCCGCTCCCGTGCCGGTCATTATGCCGTTGTCAAGGCAAAATTCAATTCCGCTGTGGTTCGCGTCACCCTCCGCGCTTTTTATATCTCTGAATCTCCTTACGGCGCAGCTGTCACCTTTTTCCTCACAGGTGAATCTGCTGTCTGCCGCTGCGGTGGGTTCGCCGCCGTCCACTGTCTCGCCCGTGTCGAGCAACACGCACCTGAAGCCGTTGTCTCTTGCATACTGCTCCGCCGCCGTGCCGCTGTAACATTTTATCACAAGATTTTCGTTTCGCACATCATAGTCGTTTACATAATCCCAGCCGAAAGCTTGCATATCTATCTGCGTTACACTCTTCGGAACGGTGACCTCGTTAAGATTGTTGCAGCGGAAGAATGCCCCCTCTCCTATGTGCTCCACACCCTCGGATATCGTGAGGCTTTTTAGATTCTCGCACCACGAAAAGGCATAGTCGCCGATTTCCTTAACATTGCCCGGAATCACCACGTTGTCAAGATTTTTGCACCAATAAAAACCGAGATACGGAATCGATTTCAGGGTTGACGGCAGCTGCACGGACGTGATATCCGACATTCCGAAGGAATCCGCACCCATCACCGTTGTGCCCTCGCGGATTGCTATGTCGCCCGTCGCTCCCCACTCGTGAATCTGCCTGTTTGTTGTCGGCGCCGACGGGTCGGCTGTATCCTCCTCGGCATAGCCAATCCTTATGCCGGCTATGAGGTACTGACCGTTATACTGAATTCCGTCTACGCGGTTATTAGCGTCCGCGTCATATGCCGAGCCGTGGAATATCCTCTTGCCCATGTACTCAAGGTCAGACGGAAGCGTTATGTTTTTCAGCGCTTTTCCGCTGATTGCCTCGTCGCCGATATACTTCACACTCTCGGGAATAACGAGAGTATCAAGCCCGTCGCCGCAGTTTACGGCAAAATTCTTTATTACCTCGAGCCCGTCGTTGAGCTTGAGATATTTTAAGTATCTTCCGTAAATCGCATCAACGCCGATTTCCTTAACCGTGTCCGGCAGTGTTATGCCCACGATTTTTGCGGCGCCGTCACGCAGAGCACCATCGCCGATTGCCGCAACGGTGTGCCCGTTTATCTCGGACGGGATATTAAACTCCAGCTGCAAATCCTCGCTGAAAAATTTGCCCGAGTATCCCGTAATCATTGCAGTGCCGTCGTCGCGGACGGTATAGAGCAGCGATGTCACATCATTGGGGTCGTCCTTCTCTCGCATCTGCACCGTGTCGTCCGTAACTGCCGTCCTGCTCTGCTCATAATCCTGCGCACCGTAGCCGCGGTCATAGACCGACCATGCGCCGACCGCAGGGATATATGCCGCAGTGAGCAGCATTGCGCCGCTGACAGCCGCGCAGATAATTTTCTTGAATTTCATAAAAATCTACCGTCCTTCCGTAAATATTCCTTCATCAATTATATGTACTAATATAGCATAAATTTGCAGATAAGTAAATGCCGTTTGCAGTCAAAGCAGAAAATTTGTCAGATACGGCAAAAAAGTTTTTTTCACATTATTGATTTTACATAAAATGTTCGCAAAATAGAATTTTAATGCAAAAATACTTGAATTTTCCGCGCGGATATGATACAATTATAAAAATTAATTAAATTTTTAAGGAGTTGGTAATTAAATGGATCCTGCCGGTAGTACGCAGATTGCGGCACTTGTGTGTTTGGTGGCGTTGTCTGCATTTTTTTCCGGAACGGAAACCGCGTTTACGAGCTTTGGCAAAACGCGCATGAAAACACTTGCACAGGACGGCAACAAGAGAGCAGCCGCGGTTTTGGCGGTTGACGAGAACTACGAAAAATTTCTCTCTACAATGCTTGTCGGCAACAACATTGTGAACATCACCGCGTCAACGATAGCAACACTGTTTTTCGCGTCGTTTGTAAAAGGCAACCAAAGCCTTGCGGCAACCGTATCGACAGTGGTAATGACAGTTGTAATCCTTATTTTCGGAGAGATTTCGCCGAAAATTCTCGCAAAGGATTTTGCCGACAGATACACACTGAAAACCGTCGGCATAGTGCGGCTGCTCATGATTGTGTTCACACCGCTGACGGCGCTGTTTACCCTGTGGCGCAGATTTTTGGCAAAGATATTCAAGCACGACGAGTCGCTGTCCATAACCGAGGACGAGATTATGACCATGGTTGAGGAAGCGCAGATAGGCGGCGGAATAGACGAGCACGAGGGCGACCTGATTAAAAGCGCCATAGAGTTTAACGACCTCGAGGCGGAGGCTATACTCACGCCGAGGGTTGACATTGTGGCAGTGTCGGCAGACGCGTCTGTCGATGAGGTTGCACAGGTTTTCAGAGAAAACGGTTTTTCGCGTTTGCCGGTATATCGCGACAACATTGACAATATAATCGGGGTTATTCACGAAAAGGATTTTAACCGCATTTCATATGACGGGATATCCGACTTTTCCGGGGCGATACATGATGTTTTCTGCATAACGGAGGGCATGAAAATCTCAAAGCTCCTGCGCGAATTTCAGTCAGCCAAAACTCACATGGCGATAGTGGTGGATGAATACGGCGGCACCGCCGGTCTTGTCACACTGGAGGATGTGCTCGAGGGTCTCGTCGGCGAGATATGGGATGAGCACGACGAGGTCGTGGAAAATGTCAAAAAAATCGGCGACGGCACATTTCTTATCAACGGCGGCACCTCCATGAATGAGCTGGAGGATATATGCAAATTTGACGACGAAGTTCTCGACGACAATGCAACCGTCAACGGATGGGTTATCGACAACATAGGCAAAGTGCCCGAAATAGGCGATGAGTTCAAATACGAAAACCTGTCGGTTAAGGTCACCGGGGTGGACGGAAGGCGCGCCGTGCAGATAAGACTGACGGTTTGCCGGACAGAGGAAGAGGGCGGTGAGTCCGCTTCCAAAAAAGAGCCGAGTCTTGTGTGATTTTCACGTCAAAAATCCACAATGTTAGCCCATGCGATTGACAACCGGGCAGCGGTGTGATATAATATATTAAGATAATTATTTTTGGAGGTTACATAAAATGAAGCATATCAATACCATTGAAACACGCAATCTTTGTGACAGCGCTAAAAACGGCGGCTGCGGCGAGTGCCAGACATCTTGTCAGTCAGCCTGCAAAACAAGCTGCGGCATAGCTAACCAGGCTTGCGAAAACAAGGAAGCAAAGGAAGAAAGATAACAAAAACATTCGGGAGTGTTGCTTCGGCAGCACTCCTTTTTGCTTAGGCAAGCGGGACCCGAACCCGTATTGGTTCGAGAGTCTCGTTTGCCTAAGCAAAAAGGACGTTATATGCACCGTTTTACATCCCCTCAGTCAGGATGATTATTAATCATCCTGACAGCTCCCCTTGCACAGGGGAGCCCCACGGAAATTCGGAATTTTCAAAAGTTTCAAAAATCCGTTTGCATATTATCTTGCAATTTTTTTGATTAAACACTCGAGAGAAAGGCCCCCCTATGCAAGGGGAGCTGGCGGCGCAAACACATTATTTTTTATAAAAAATAATGTGTTTGAAAAAGCCGACTGAGGTGATGTACCAATTCGCCGAAAAACAAACCCTATAACAAGGAGATTTACCAATGATTCATCAATACAAATTTGCCGATTACAACATCGTGCTTGACATCTGCTCCGGCTCGATTCATGCGGTAGACGACATAGGCTACGACATAATCGCCGCATTTGAAGGCTCGCCGAGGGATACCGTCATAGCAGACATCGCGGCAAAATATCCCGACATACCCCATGAGGAAATAGCCGAGTGCTATGAAGCAGTGTCCGAGCTTAAGGACGCCGGCAAGCTTTTTGTGCAGGACGGCTTTGAACCCATGGCAGGCGCACTCAAGGCAAAGACCGCGGGGGTCATCAAGGCGCTGTGCCTGCACATTGCCCATTCGTGCAATCTTACCTGCTCCTACTGCTTTGCCGGTCAGGGCAGATACCACGGTGAGAGCGCCCTCATGAGCTATGAGACGGGCAAACGCGCGCTGGATTTTCTCATAGAAAATTCGGGCACGAGGCACAACCTCGAAGTTGACTTTTTCGGCGGCGAGCCGCTGCTCAATTTCGATGTGGTTAAGCGCCTGGTGGAATATGCGCGCAGCATAGAGAAAGAGAAGAACAAGAATTTCCGCTTCACCCTCACCACAAACGGTATGCTGGTGGATGATGATGTAATAGATTTCTGCAACCGCGAGATGAGCAATGTGGTGCTCAGCCTGGACGGCAGAAAGGAAATTCACGACAAATACCGCGTAGACCACGCAGGGCGCGGCAGTTGGGATGTCATAGTGCCTAAGTTTCAGAAATTCGTGCGTGAGCGCGGAGGCAAAAACTACTATATGAGGGGCACCTTCACCCACGAAAATCCCGATTTTCTTGAGGACATAAAGGTAATGCTCGACCTCGGCTTCACCGAGCTGAGCATGGAGCCGGTGGTTGCCGAGGAGGGCAGCGCAGCCGCGCTCACAGAGGACGACAAGGCAATCGTCATGCAGCAGTATGAGGAGCTGGCAAAGCTCATGCTCAAGAGAGACAAAGAGGGCAAACCGTTTACCTTCTATCACTACATGATAGACTTAAAGGGCGGCCCGTGCATATACAAGCGCATATCGGGCTGCGGCTCGGGCACGGAGTATATGGCGGTCACGCCGCAGGGCGATTTGTACCCCTGCCATCAGTTTGTCGGCGAGGAGAAATTCAAGCTCGGCGACATATGGAGCGGCGTGTCCAACACGGCGATTCAGGATGAATTCCTCTCATGCAATGTTTATGCGCGCCCCGGATGCCGCGATTGCTGGGCAAAGCTTTATTGCTCCGGCGGCTGCGCGGCAAACGCATACCATGCCACAGGCTCGGTAAAGGGAGTGTACGAATACGGCTGCGACCTGTTCCGCAAGCGCATGGAATGTGCCATAGCCGTTGCGGTTGCGCGCGAGATAGGTGATGAGTAATGAATACCCCGATATGCGATTTTGTGCGCAATTACGCGGCAAATCACCCTGCAAGGATGCATATGCCCGGTCACAAGGGCAAGGCCGTCCTCGGGTTTGAGCAATACGATATTACCGAGATAGACGGCGCGGACGAGCTGTTCGCGCCCGACGGGATAATAGCCGAGAGCGAGAAAAACGCCTCGGCTATTTTCGGTGCGCACACGCTCTACTCCGCCGGCGGCTCAACGCTATGTATTCAAGCCATGCTGTGGCTGATTGCCCACTATGCCGCAGAGCAGGGCAAAGAGCCGCTCATACTGGCCGGGCGCAATGCCCACAGGGCGTTTGTAAACGCGGCTGCGCTTGTCGGCGCGAATATCAGGTGGATATTTCCGCGCGGCGGCTCATTCCACAGCTGTCGGCTTACTGTCGATGATGCAGCACAGCTTGAGGAGACGATTTGCAAGCTCCGCCCGACGGCGCTGTACCTCACAAGCCCCGATTATCTCGGCGGCATATCGGACATTGCCGCCGTGTCGGCTGTTTGCAAAAAACACGGAGTTATCCTCGCGGTGGACAACGCACACGGCGCATATCTGAAATTTGCTCCTGTCGATCTGCACCCTATGACGCTCGGTGCGGATATGTGTGCGGACAGCGCCCACAAGACGCTTCCCGTGCTTACGGGCGGAGCGTATCTGCATATAGCAAACGAGAAATACTGCGCTATGGCGAAGGAGGCGATGGCTCTCACGGCGACCTCAAGCCCAAGCTATCTTATCCTTGACAGCCTTGACAGATGCAACCGTACAATA